>NZ_LXJQ01000035.1:0-66758 GCF_001728925.1 Pseudomonas sp. 1D4 | reverse complement strand
AATGGCACGGCCCTGGTCGTCGTAGGTCCAGGTGGCGTAGCGGATGCCGCGTTCGTCGGTGATGCCGGTGAGGAGGCGCGATCCTGGGCTGGAGTCGTAGTGATAGATGCGTGTTTTCTGCACGCCTCCCTGTGTCTTTTTCAATTGAGTCAAGCGCTCTTGGGAGTCGTAGACGTAGACGATCTGGAGTGCGTCCGTTGTAAGACTGACAGGTTGCAACTGGCCTAACACCGGCCCGCTGTTGCGGGTAGTGAAACTGAAAGAGTTGCCGTGTTCGTCTTTGACGACGGTTTTAAAACCGTCGTAAGTGAATAGCCATTTTGCCCCCGATACTTCAGTTTGACTGGACAGTCTGCCTTCCTCGTCAAAGAGAAAATGCTCATTTTGGGGCGAAGTGTATTCCCAAAAGCTGGCTTGCATTTTCAAATTTCCGGAATTGCTCTGCTCAGGGGTTGCTTCGTTATTGTTGATCTCAAAGTAATACTCTTTTCCATCTGCGGTTATCACTGTTGCGCTATTTTGTGATTTTCTTAGATGTGTTGAGTAGTTGTGTCTCCAGATTCCGTCTTGGCTGTTGTATGTTCTTTGGAATTGAAGTGGGAATTGCCCTGTAAGTATGAGGTCTGTCTCTATCTGGTACTTGTTTCCTGTAGAGAAATTAATTGGGTTTCCAACCGTTTTGCACGCTTTGGGGCTGTCAGGCTCGCCTTTGTCTTTTGTCAGATCGGGGATGTTGTCTGGCCTGCTACAGCTGGAAGGTGCTTGGGGCGCGTTGGGTTCATACCCTGGGGGGCATACCAATTTTATAGGGGCTGTCATGGGCGAGTGCCCACTGCCGCATTGCGCGTTAGTACTGGGTATACCGTTTATTGTTCCTGAGGTTTGCCACCAACTCCACTCCTTGAAGCTGCATCCGGTCATTCCATAAGCTGCTATCCAGAATCCATAGGCAGCTTTCTGCCACTCAATAGCACTCCTATAGCCGCCGTAGGAAAGCTCTGGCTTTCTAGTGCCCGCATTGGTGAGCGAGATAGTAAGCAGGCATAAACCTGCTGCTGCAATCGCATTCCATGAGCGTTTCATTAAAACTCCTTGTGGTCCTTATTCGCCTTGCCGCCTATTTGGCGTGAATTTATTTGGTACTTCTAACCGATGTCACTTATTTTCGTATCTATAGGGGTGATGAGGCTAGGTGCTTGAAAACCACCGGCAGAACTGGGTCGGGTGTCATTCTGTAGCAAGAGCTCCTGCCTGGTGTGCACCGAAGATATCTTCGGCACGGGTGATTTCGAGGGCAAGTTCTTCGTAAGTGAGTGTGGAGTTGCTGTTGGGTGAATGGAGACTTGAAGCCAGCTCCAACTAGCGGCATCCGTCAGATGCATAGCCAAGGCTATTAATTCAGGCAGATTAAGCCGCCAATTTGAAAGCCACCGAGCTTCTGGATCCTCCGTAGGAGAGCTCAGGTAATCGGGTTTCAGCCTGAAGGTCGGTGAGCGGAAACAGGCCAACCTCCCAGCAACCCACTCCCAGTGATTTCGATCCATGCAACCTCCTTGTGATCCAGGCGAAGCCGCCAAGGCGGGGCCCTGTGTTAGAGCGGCTGGCGGTGGTTCGCATCCCTGCGAACCGTAACTCTACGATTTATCTGGAGAGGGTTCTGTGATGAGCCCCCGCAGGAACCGCGGTGGGCTCTCCCTGAGTCACTGCCCCCTGATCAACCGGCGCAGCAGGAAGCGGTTGGGGTGGCAGGCTTCGGCGACGTCGCGGGGGAGGGGCAGGGGTTCGTCGTCGAGCCAGGCGGCGAGCAGTTCGCCGGCCAGGGGGGCGGTGATCAGGCCGCGGGAGCCGTGGCCGCTGTTGAGGTAGAGCCCGTCGAGCCAGGGGGCGGGGGTGTCGGGCACCTGGCGGGCGTCGCGGGCGAGGACGGCGTAGGCCTCGGCGAAGGCGTCGGCGTCGCACAGCGGGCCCACCAGGGGCAGGTAGTCCGGGGTGGTGCAGCGGAAGGCGGCGCGGCCCTGGAGCTGCGCCGGGTCCAGTTGGTCGGTGTGCAAGCGGGTGCCGAGGTCGGTGGAGATTTCCCGCAGCAGGTCGAGGTTGCCGGCGTGTTCGGCGGTGGTGGGGGCCAGGTCCTGGCTGTGGAAGTCGAAGCTGGCGCCGAGGGTGTGCTCGCCGTGGCGCACCGGGGCGACATAGCCCTCGGCGCAGACCACCGTGGCCAGCGCGGCGCTGGCGGGGGTGGCGGGCAGGCGGGTGATCTGCCCGCGGATGCGCTTGAGCGGCATGCCGGTGGTCTGCGGGAAGCGCAGCACCTCGGCAGCGCCGGCCAGCACCACCACGGGTGCCTCGGCCAGCACGGCGTCACCGGCACGGGCCTGCCAGGTGCCGTCCTGGCGCACCAGTTCCAGGGCTTCCCGGTGCAGGGCGTGTTCGATGCCTGGCTGGGCGGCGAGCCAGCGGCACAGGGCGGGCGGGTGGACCCAGCCGGCCTCGGGGTAGAACAGGCCGCCAGCGGGGAGGGCGATGCCGGCCAGGGCTTGCGCCTCGGCCTGGTCCAGCGTGCGCAGCAGGCCGCTTGGGAAGGCCTGGGCGAGGGCGGCCTGGCGTTCGCGCTCCTTGTCTTCGAAGGCCAGTTGCAGCACGCCGCAGGCTTGCCAGTCCTCATTGGCCTGCAGGTGTTCGAGCAGGCGTCGGGTGTGCCCGAAGCCGCTGACGATGAGCCGCGACAGGGCGGTGCCGTGGGCGGACAGCTTGAGGTAGAGCACGCCTTGCGGGTTGCCGGAGGCTTCCTCGGCCAGGCCAGCGTGGCGCTCCAGCAGGGTGACCTGCCAGCCGCGCGCGGCCAGGCTGGCCGCGCTGGCGCAGCCGGCCAGCCCGCCGCCGATCACCAGTGCCCGGCGCGGGCCCTGGTGGGCCGGCGGGCGGGCGTACCAGGGGCGTTCGGCGGCGACCGGCGCGGCGTTGTAGCGGCCCCGGGTCATGTGCCACTTCTTGCCGAAGCCGGGGGTGCGCTTGATGTCGAAGCCCACCGCCTGGAGGCTGCGACGGACGAAGCCGGCGCTGGTGAAGGTGGCCAGGGTGGCGCCGGGTGCGCTGAGGCGGGCGAGCTGGGTGAACAGCTCGGGCGACCACATCTGCGGGTTCTTGGCTGGTGCGAAACCGTCGAGGAACCAGGCGTCGATGCGCGCGTCCAGCTTTGGCAGGCAATCCAGTGCGTCGCCCACCAGCAGGGTCAGCACCACGCGGCCGCCGTCCAGCAGCAGGCGCTGGAAGCCGGGGTTGATGGCGCGGTATTGCTGCAGCAGTTCATCGCCGAGGGGGGTGAGGGACGGCCAGAGTGCCAGGGCGCGGGCCAGATCGGCATGGGCGAGGGGGAATTTCTCCACGCTGACGAAATGCAGGCGGGCGCTGGACGGGGCCTGCTCGCGGAAAAGCTGCCAGGTGCAGAGGAAGTTCAGGCCGGTGCCGAAACCGGTCTCGCCGATGACCAGGCGACCGCCTTCGGGCAGCGCGGCGAAGCGCTCCGGCAACTGGTTGCCGTCGAGGAAGACATGGCGGGTCTCGGCCATGCCGGACTCGGGGGAGAAGTAGACGTCGCCGAACTCGCGGGACAGTGGCTGACCCTGCTCGTCCCAGTCGAGCAGGGCGTGATGGAAGTCGGACATGGGGCGCCCCGGTTGTAACGAAGCGCGCATGGTAGCCGATCGCATCGGCGCGGTGCGCTGCGGCAGGTCGACGCCTGCCCCGGCCTCACTCCGGGACGAACAGCCGCTGCACCACGGAGAAGTCCTGGCGGCCCTTGCCCTGCTTGAGCAGCAGGCGGTAGAGCTGCAGCGCCAGGGCGCCCATGGGGGTGCTGCTGGCGCTGCGGCCGGCGGCCTCCTGGGCCAGGCCGAGGTCCTTGGCCATCAGCTCGGCCATGAAGCCGCCCTGGTAGCCGTTGCTGGCGGGGGCGTTGGGCATCACCCCCGGCCAGGGGTTGTAGCGCTCCAGCACCCAGTTGCCGCCGGAACTCTGGCGCATGATCTCGGCCAGCACGGCGGGGTCGAGCTGGTTGGCGACGCCGAGAGCCATGGCTTCGGCGGTGGCGATCATCTGCACGGCGAGCACCTGATTGTTGCACACCTTGGCCACCTGGCCGGCACCGGCCGGGCCGGCGTGGAACAGGTTGCGTCCCATCAGCCCCAGCAGCGGACGGGCCCGCTCCAGGGCCTCGGCCTCGCCGCCGATCATGAAGGTGAGGGTGCCGGCGGCGGCGCCGGCGGTGCCGCCGGAGACAGGTGCATCGAGCAGGGCGATGCCCCGTTCACGGGCGGCGGTGTGCACGCGCCGTGCGGCCTCGGGGGCGATGGTGGAGCACTCCAGCACCAGGGTGCCGGCGGGCAGCCCGGCCAGCAGGCCGTCGTCGCCGAGGTAGAGGCTTTCGACGTGGTGGCTGGCGGGCAGCATGCTGACCACCACCTCGGCGCCCTGTACGGCGGCGCGGGCGTCGACGGCGGCCTTGGCCCCTTCGGCCACCAACTGGTCCATGGCGGTGCGGACCAGGTCGAACACCTGCAGCGCATGGCCGCCCTTGATGAGGTTGCGGGCCATGGGCAGACCCATGTTGCCGAGACCGATGAAGGCGATTGTTGTCATTGTCGTGCTCCTTGGGTCGCGTGGAAGGGGGCTAGAGGTCCGCCAGGGGGTGATCACTCTCCCAGGTGGGCTCGAAGTGGGCTTCGATCACGTTGCGCGGCACGCTGTCCACGTTCGGCCAGTGCCAGCGCGGGGCGTTGTCCTTGTCGATCAGGCGGGCGCGCACGCCTTCGGGGAATTCCGGGTGGCGGCAGCAGTTCAGGCTCATGGCGTATTCCATGCGGAACACCTCGGCCAGGGAGCGGTGGCGGGCGCGGCGGATCTGCTCCCAGACCAGGTGCCCGGTGAGCGGGCAGCCGGCGGCCAGGGTGCGGGCGGCGCGGGCCAGCAGGGCGTCCTCGTCGTGCTGCAGGGCGGCGATGGCGTGCCAGGCGGCAGGCAGTTCGGCCACGTCCAGCAGGTCGTCGAGGCGGGCCCGGCGCGGCAGCCACTGGGCCTCGGGCAGGTGCGGGCGGGCGCTGGCTTCCAGGGCCCGCAGCAGGCTGGTGAGCTGGGCGCCGCTGTGTTCGCGCCAGTTGAGCTGGGCGAGGCCGTCCAGCAGGGCCTCCTGCTGCTCGTCCAGCAGGAAGCGGTCGGCCAGGCCCAGGTCCAGCGCATCACGGGCGTTGATGCTGCTGGCGGTGAGGCCGAGGAACAGGCCCAGGCGTCCGGGCAGGCGAGCGAGGAACCAACTGCCGCCGACGTCGGGGTAGAGGCCGATATTCACCTCCGGCATGCCCAGCCGGCTGGAGGGGGTGACGATGCGGATCGCCGCGCCCTGCATCAGGCCCATGCCGCCGCCCAGTACGTGGCCGTGGGCCCAGCAGATGAGCGGCTTGGGGTAGGTGTGCAGGCGGTGGTCGAGGCGGTATTCGTCGGCGAAGAAGCGCGCCGCCAGCGGCGGCACTTCGCCGGGGTGCTCGCGGCAGACTTCCGCCAGCCGGCGTACGTCGCCGCCGGCGCAGAAGGCCTTGGGTCCCCTGCCGCGCAGCAGCACGCAGACCAGGTCCGGGTCGCTGGCCCAGGCGTCGAGGCGGGCCTCCAGCGCTTCGATCATCGGCAGGCTGAGGGCGTTGAGGCTGGCCTCGGCGTCCAGGGTGGCGATGCCGATGCGCGCGCCGTCGCGGCCGTGGCGTTCTTCGAATTTCACGTTCATGGCATGGCTCTCACTGGTTGCGCCACTTGGGTTCGCGCTTTTCGAGGAAGGCGTTGACGCCTTCGCGGGTGTCCTCGGCGTCGAACAGGTCGACGAAGCGCTCGCGCTCCTCGGGCAGCCAGGTGTTCGGGGCGCGTTCGCGGGCGCCCTGGATCAGCGGCTTGATGGTGCGCACCGCCACCGGACTCTGGCGGGCGACCTTGGCTGCCAGCAGCAGGGCGGTGCCACGGGCTTCGCCGCTGTCCACCACCTGCTCCACCAGGCCGATGCGCTGGGCGGTGTCGGCGTCGATGCGCTCGCCGCAGAGGATCATGCGTTTGGCCCAGCCTTCGCCCACCAGCCAGGACAGCGCCTGGGTGCCGCCGGCGCAGGGCAGCAGGCCGACGGCGGCCTCGGGCAGGGCCATCTGTGCATGGCGCTCGGCGATGCGGATGTCGCAGGCCAGGGCGCACTCCAGGCCGCCGCCCATGGCGTAGCCGTTGATGGCGGCGATGGACACGCCACGGAAGTCGCGCAGGGCTTCGAAGGCTTCGCCGAAGCGCCGGGCCATTTCCCGGGCGCGGGCCTTGTCGCCGTCGGCGAACATGTTGAGGTCGGCGCCGGCGCTGAAGAACTTGGGCCCCTGGCCGGTCACCACCAGGGCGTAGATGGCGTCGTCGCGGTTGAGGTGCTCCACCAGTTGCTTGAGGCCGATGAGGGATTCGCGGTCCCAGGTGTTGGCCGGCGGGTTGTTGATGGTGAGCAGGGCGGTGTGGCCGTGCTTCTCCACGGTGAGCTTGTGGGTGAGGTCGAAGACGCCGGTCTTGTAGGGTTCGACTGCGGTGCTCATGTGCATCTCCTTAACGCATTCGTCATGGCAGGCGGTCGAGTGTGCCGCCCTGTTCCAGTAAACGGCGCGCCGTGATGACGCGCATGATCTCGTTGGTGCCTTCGAGGATCTGGTGCACGCGGGTGTCGCGCACCCAGCGCTCCAGAGGGTAGTCGTTCAGATAGCCGTAGCCGCCATGAAGTTGCAGGGCCTGGTTGCACACTTCGAAGCACTGGTCGGTGGCGAAGCGCTTGGCCATGGCGCAGTAGAGGCTGGCCTCGGGGTGACGCTGGTCCAGGCGGTGGGCGGCCAGGCGCACCATCTGCCGGCTGGCGGTGAGGTCGGTGAGCATGTCGGCGAGCTTGAACTGCAGGGCCTGGAAGCTGGCCAGGGGCTTGCCGAACTGCCGGCGCTCCTCGACGTAGCGCAGGCTCTGCTCCAGCGCGGCCTGGGCGGCGCCGAGGGAGCAGCTGGCGATGTTCAGGCGCCCGCCGTCCAGGCCCTTCATGGCGTAGACGAACCCTTCGCCCTCGGGGCCGATGCGGTGGCTGGCGGGGATGCGCACGCCGTCGAAGGTGATGGTGCGGGTGGGCTGGGCGCGCCAGCCCATCTTGTCTTCGTTGCGGCCGTAGCGGATGCCTTCGGCGTCGGCCGGTACCAGGAAGCAGGAGATGCCCTTGGCGCCGTCTTCGCCGGTGCGCGCCATGACGATCAGCACCTGGGTGCTGCCGGCGCCGGAGATGAAGCACTTGCTGCCGTCCAGCACGTAGTGCTCGCCGTCGCGCCGGGCGCGGGTGCGCAGGTGCGCGGCGTCGGAGCCGGCGTCGGGCTCGGTGAGGCAGTAGGAGGCCAGCAGCCGGCCGTCCAGCAGGCCCGGCAGCCACTGGGCCTTGAGCGCGGCGTCGCCGAAGGAGGCGAGCATCCAGGTGGCCATGTTGTGGATGGTGAGGTAGGCGGTGGTGGCCACGCAGCCGGCGGCCAACTGCTCGAAGATCAGCGCGGCGGAGAGCCGCGTGAGCCCGAGGCCGCCGTCGTCCTCGGCGATGTACAGCCCCAGGTAGCCCTGTTCGGCGGCCCGGCGGATGACCTCTACCGGGAAGTGGTGCTCGCGGTCCCAGTCGGCGGCGTGGGGGGCCAGCTCCCGCGCGGCGAAGGCGCGGGCGCTGTCGGTCAGCAGGCGTTGTTCATCGCTGAGGTCGAAATCCATGGCGTCTCACTGCAGGGTCAGGGGTTTGCCGGCGGCCCGCCGTTCGGCCTGCCAGTCGGCTTCGCTGGGAAGCGCGGTGCTGGCGTCGAGGCGGTCGACGATCTCGAAATAGTCCTGCTTGAGCGGGTCCTTGAACACCTCGTCGCGGTGCTTGACCCGGACGGCGTACACCGTCTGCAGGTTCTGGTGGTCGAAGGCGCGCCACTGCTGTTCGCCCTTGAGCAGGCTGTAGCGGTGCCCTTCGAGGGCCTTGATCAGGGCTGCGCTGTCGAGGCTGTTGCTGCGGCGCGCGGCATCGGCCCATTGTTGGACGATGCTGTAGGCCGAGGCGGCGGAGCTGGAGGGGTACAGGCCGTAGCGGGTCTTGAACGCTTCGACGAAGGCCTGGCCGCGTTCGGACTTCTCCAGGGCGGGGACGCGCCAGGTCCAGGGTTCGGTGCCGATCACGCCCTGCATGAGGTCGGGGCCGGCCTGCTCGACGATGCTTTGGGTGAGGTTGGGCGCGACGATCTGCATGCGCTCGGTCAGGCCCAGGTCGCGGGCGATGCGCATGGCGCGCACCAGGTCATCGCCGAACAGCACCAGGGCCAGTACCTGGGCGTCGCTGGCAGCGGCCTGGGCGAGGGCGTCGCGGTAGTCACTGAGGCGGGCGCCGGGGAAGGGCACGCGCACGCCGGGGTGGCCGGCGCTGTCCTGGCTGCCGGTGGCCTGGCGCAGCGAGGCTTCGGTGGTCTGGCCCCAGGTGTAGTCGGCGGTGACGTAGAAGTAGCGTTTGCCGGGCAGGGTCTTGCTCAGGTACTGGCCCAACACGCCGGCGCTCATCCAGGCGTTGTTGCACTCGCGGAACAGGTAGCGGTGGCCGTTCTTGCCGGTGGTGTCGTTGGAGTAGGTGAGGGTGCCGAAATACAGCAGGCCACGCTCGCGGGCCCGTTCGCCGGAGGCGATGGCCACCGCGCTGGAGGCGCCGCCGAAGAGCATGACGGCGCCTTCGTCGGCCAGCTTGTCGACGTTCTTCACGGCCTTTTCCGGGCGTGAGGCGGTGTCCTTGGCGGACAGCCGCAGGGTGCGACCGAGCACGCCGCCCGCTGCGTTGATCTCGTCGATGGCCAGCAACGCGCCTCGCATCTGGGCCAGTCCCTCTTCCTTGTACGAGCCGGTGCGCGGGTAGTTGAGGCCGAGGGTGATGGGCTCGGCAGCCTGCGCACAGGCGGTGATCCCGGCCCAGAGGGCCAGGGTGGCAGTCAAACGGCGCATGGGGGTTCCTCCTTGTTGTTGTGGAGAAACCTTTTACGCCGGTCCCGGGCGGGTTGAGATTCCCTTTTCGTCTAACAGAGCCCCGTCCGGGTCACTTGAGCTGGATGGTCATGTTCGGGCCGCTCACCGGGCTGTCGTCGAACCAGCGGGTGGTGACGGTCTTGGTCTCGGTGTAGAAGCGCACCGCCTGCTTGCCGTAGGCGTGCAGGTCGCCATAGAAGGAGCCCTTCCAGCCGGTGAAGGAGAAGAACGGCAGCGGCACCGGAATGGGGACGTTGATGCCCACCTGGCCCACCTCCACGGCGTGCTGGAAGTGCCGCGCGGCGCCGCCGGAGCGGGTGAACAGGCTGGTGCCGTTGCCGTAGGGGCTGGCGTTGACCAGGGCGATGGCCTCGTCGAGGGTGTCCACCTCCACGCAGGCCAGCACCGGGCCGAAGATTTCCTCGCGGTACAGGCCCATGCGTGGGGTGACGCCGCGGAACAGGGTGGGGCCGAGCCAGTTGCCGTCGGGGTAGCCGGGCACTTCGCAGTGGGACCCATCGAGCAGGCATTCGGCGCCTTCGGCCTTGCCCTCGGCGATCAGCCGCAGCACGCGCTGGCGGGCCTGCTGGCTGATCAGCGGGCCGTAGGCGGCCTGGGGGTCGCTCCAGTGGCCGGGGCGCAGTTGGGCCATCTGCTCGGCCAGTTCGCCGATCCATTCCCGCGCCTGGCCGACGAAGACGGCGACGCTGATGGCCATGCAGCGCTGGCCGGCGGCGCCGCAACTGGCGCCGATGAGGTTGCTCAGGGTCTGTTCCTTGTTGGCGTCGGGGAGGATCACCATGTGGTTCTTGGCCCCGGCGAAGGCCTGCACGCGCTTCATGTGCGCGGTGCCGGTGCGGTATACGTGCTGGCCGACCGGCACCGAGCCGACGAAGGAGATGGCGCGCACCTCGGGGTGGGTGAGCAGGGCATCCACCTGTTCGCGGCCGCCGTGCAGCACCTGCAGCACGCCCTTGGGCGCGCCGGCTTCGAGGAACAGCTCGGCGAGACGGTTGGGGGTCAGCGGGTCCTGCTCGGAGGGCTTGAGGATGAAGGTGTTGCCGCAGGCGATGGCCAGGGGAAACATCCACAGCGGGATCATCGCCGGGAAGTTGAAGGGGGTGATGCCGACGCACACGCCCAGGGGCTGGACCCAGCTGGCGGTGTCGATCTCGCGGGCGACGTTCTCCACCGTCTCGCCCATCATCAGGCTGGCCACGTTGGCGGCGTGCTCGGCCACTTCGATGCCGCGCCAGACGTCGCCCTTGGCGTCGGCGAAGGTCTTGCCGGTCTCGCTGGCCAGCAGCTCGGCCAGCTCGTCGTGGTGCTCCTTGAGCAGGTGCTGGTAACGCAGCATCAGGCGGGCGCGTTCCGGGACGGGGACTTCGCGCCAGGTGAGGAAGGCGTCGCGGGCGCTGGCCACGGCGGCTTCGATCTCCTCGGCGGTGGCGCGGGGCGCCAGTGCCAGCACGGCCTGGGTGGCGGGATCGGTGACTTCGATCAGTTCGCGGGCGCGGCTTTCGCGCCATTGGCCATCGATCAGCTGGGGAATCGTCCTGCTCATGCGTGCCTCCGCCCGTCCTCGGGCCCTTTGTTGTTCTGTGCGTCGTTTATAGCGGGGCTTCGAGCGCTTGTGGATTGACGATCTTGGTGCCGGGATGGACGATCTTGGCATTGCTGGCCACCAGAAGAACAACCATGAGCCGCTCCGTGGAAACCTCCAACTGGCCGCTGCCGGCCGATGGCATCCGCCTGATCACGCCGCCCCGGCTGCGTCGTCTGCTGGCCCGCCATCCCTTGGCAGCCGGCTGCTACCCACTGGCGCTGGGTTATTACCCGGACGCCGCCGGGCACCGCATGTTGCGCCTGGCCCCGGACGACCACCTGTTGATCTACTGCCGTGCCGGGCAAGGCTGGCTGGAGACCGGGGATGGACGATTCGACGTGGCAGGCGGTGACCTGCTGGTGCTGCCCAAGGGCCGCATGCACGCCTATGGCGCCGACCCGCAGCGCCCGTGGAGCATCTACTGGGTGCACTTCGAGGGGGAGCTGGCGGCGGATTTTCTGCGCTTTCTCGGCGAGCCGGGCCTGCGTCGCATCGGTGCCCAGCCGCGCCTGCTGGCAGACTTCGACGGGTTGCTGGGGCTGCGCAAGCAGGGCCTGAACCCCCGGCACCATGTGCATGCGGCTCACCAGTTGCAGGCGCTGCTGACGTCGCTGGCGGTGCTGCCGGCGCGGGGCTTTCTCAAGTCCGGGCGGGTGCTGGACGTGGACGCGGTGCAGGCGGTGATGCGCGCGCACCTGCACGAGCAGTTGAACCTCGACCAGTTGGCCGCACAGTTCAAGCTCTCGCGCTTCCACTTCGCCAAGACCTACCGTGCCCTGACCGGCCACGCGCCGATCCAGGATTTCATCCAGCTGAAGATGGCCCACGCCTGCCGCCTGCTGGACGAGGGCAGCCTGGGGGTGCGGCAGATCGCCGAGCAACTGGGCTACGAGGACGCCTATTACTTCTCCCGCCTGTTCCGCAAGGTGGTGGGTATGGCGCCCAGCCATTACCGGGCGCTGCACCTGGGGTGATGGGCCCTGGGTGTGGCCCGGTGCCTGAAACCGGGCAGGCGGCGCGGCATAATGCGCGCCCCGGCCCCGGACCCTTCCCATGCGCAAACCGCTTTCCCTCTATCACCCCTGGCTTTATGCACTTCGCGTCTGGCAGCGGCGTCTGGTGCGTGCGCTCTACTGGCGCCTGTCGTCCCGGCGCTTGGGGCGGGTGGTGGACGTGCGCCTGCCGTACCGCTACATGCGCCACACCTCCAAGCTGATCCGCCGGCTGGGCGACAGCGACCTGGCGCTGCAGCACAACAAGGTGATCAACCTGCGCCTGGCGGTGGCCTGCATGGACGGCGTGGTGATCGGCCCGGGGGAGTATTTTTCCTTCTGCCAGTTGCTCGGCCGGCCCACGGCGCGGCGTGGGTTCGTCGAGGGCATGGAGCTGTCGTTCGGCGAGGCGCGTTCCGGCATTGGCGGCGGGGTGTGCCAGTTGAGCAACCTGATCCACTGGATGGCGCTGCATTCGCCGCTGCGCGTGGTGGAGCGGGCCAACCACAGTTTCGATCCCTTCCCGGATGAGGGACGGGTGCTGCCGTTCGGCTCCGGGGCGGCGATCTTCTACAACTACATCGACCTGGTGCTGCACAACCCCACCGACCAGGCCTTCCAGTTGTCGCTGAAGGTGGCCGAGCACCAGTTGGAGGGGCTGCTGCTGTGTGCGGCGCCCCGGCCGTTCCGCTACCACGTCTACCAGCGCGGGCACCGCTTCATCCGTGAGGGGGGCGAGGTGTTGCGACTCAACGAGATCTGGCGGGATGTGCGCGAGAAGGGCCAGGAAGGGCGGCTGGTGGCCAGCGAGTGCCTCTATCTCAACCGCGTACGGGTGAAGTACGCGGTGGACGAGGCACTGCTGGAGCCCGGCTAGGGGCGGGAGCCCAGGGTTTCGGCGCGTCGCAGCCAGGCCTGGCGCTGCTCCTCGGTGGAGGTGTGCACCGGGGCGAACTCCGCAAGGTGGCGGGTGCGGATGCCGCAGAAGCCGAGAATGGTGCGCTTCATCTGGCGGTGCCCGGGGGCGCCGTAGACCCAGCGGAAGTACCAGGGCGGCGTGTCGAGGGTCACCAGCAGGTCAGCGGTGCGGCCTTCCAGCAGCTTGTCCCAGTTGCGCGGGCCCCGGTAGCGGAAGGCGAAGCCCGGCAACAGCACACGGTCGAGAAAGCCCTTGAGCAGGGCCGGCACGCCGCCCCACCAGACCGGGTAGACGAACACCAGGTGCTGGGCCCAGTGGATCTGCCGCTGCGCTTCGAGCAGGTCCGGCTCCAGGGGCTGGCTCTGGTCGTAGCCCTGGTGCAGTACCGGGTCGAAGGCCATCTCGCTGAGTTTCAGCACCCGCACCACGTGGCCTTCGCCACGGGCGCCCTGGGCATAGGCGTCGCCCAGGGCGCCGCACAGGCTGTTGTCCTTGGGCGAGCCGAGGATCATCAGGATGCGCTTGCCGTCCCCTTCCAGCGGGGTGGCGCCGTGCTTGGCGGAGTCAACCATGTTGGCCGGCCTCCAGCATGGTTTCCGGGCGCACCCAGGCGTCGAAGTCGGCCTCGCTCACCAGCCCGAGGGCCAAGGCCGCTTCGCGCAGGGTGGTGCCTTCGGCGTAGGCCTTCTTGGCGATCTGCGCGGCCTTGTCGTAGCCGATGTGCGGGTTGAGGGCGGTGACCAGCATCAGACCGCGCTCCAGGTGCTCGGCCATGCGCGCGGCGTCGGGCTCCATGCCGGCCACGCAGTGGCGCTGGAAGTTGCGTGAGCCATCGGCCAGCAGGCGGATGGACTGCAGGATGTTGTGGGCGATCACCGGCTTGAACACGTTGAGCTGCAGGTGCCCGTGGCTGGCGGCGAGGCTGATGGTGGTGTCATTGCCGATCACCTGGCAGGCGAGCATGGAGAGCGCTTCGCACTGGGTCGGGTTGACCTTGCCGGGCATGATCGAGCTGCCTGGCTCGTTGGCCGGCAGCTTGACTTCCGCCAGGCCACCCCGGGGGCCGGAGCCCAGCAGGCGCAGGTCGTTGGCGATCTTCATCAGCGCCACGGCGAGGGTCTTGAGCGCGCCGGAGAGGGCCACCAGCGGCTCATGCCCGGCGAGGGCGGCGAACTTGTTGGGCGCGGAGACGAAGGGCAGCCCGGCCAGCGCCGCCAGTTCCGCCGCCATGGCTTCGGCGAAGCCGTGGGGGGCGTTGAGCCCGGTGCCGACGGCAGTGCCGCCCTGGGCCAGTTGGTAGACCGCCGGCAGCGCAGCGCGGATGGCGCGCTCGGCGTAGTCCAGTTGGGCGACGAAAGCGGACAGTTCCTGGCCGAAGGTGATGGGCGTGGCGTCCATCAGGTGGGTGCGCCCGGTCTTCACCAGGCGGGCATGGCGCGCCGCCTGCTCGGCCAGGCCACCGGTCAGCTCGGCCAGCGCCGGCAGGAGGTCGCGGTGGATGGCCTGGGCCACGGCGATGTGCATGGCGGTGGGGAAGCTGTCGTTGGAGCTCTGGGCGTGGTTGACGTGGTCGTTGGGGTGCACCGGGCTCTTGCCGCCCCGTGGGCCTCCGGCCAGTTCGTTGGCGCGGCCGGCGATCACTTCGTTGACGTTCATGTTGCTCTGGGTGCCGCTGCCGGTCTGCCAGACCACCAGGGGGAACTGGTCGTCGTGCTGGTGGGCGAGGATTTCGTCGGCGGCCTGTTCGATCAGGCGGGCGATGTCCGGGCTGATGCCGCCGTTGCGGCCATTCACCCGGGCGGCGGCCTTTTTCACCAGGGTCAGGGCATGCACCACGGGGAGGGGCATGCGTTCCTCGCCGATGGCGAAGTTTTCCAGCGAGCGCTGGGTCTGGGCGCCCCAATAGGCGTCTTCGGCGACGCTGACGGGGCCCAGGCTGTCGGTTTCGGTTCGGCTCATTGCGTGGCTCCAGGTTCGGTTTTTTCCGCAGTTTAGGCTGCGCCGGAGCCCTTGGGTTCAACGCCTGGGGGTGGATTACCAGCGCGCGCGGGTGTGGCCTACCCAGCCGAGGGCGTTGCCCACGGGCACACGCTCGCCCGTGGGGCCGAGCAGGACCCCGTCGAAGCGTCCGAACCACTGGCGTGTGTCGGCGTAGAGCGGGCCCAGGCGCGGGTTGGCATGGTGCAACTGGCGCGGGGTGAAGGTGAGGCGCACGCGCTCGCAGTCGCTGCCGAGCTGCCAGGGGGACAGCCCGTTTTCCGGGCCTTGCCGGAGGTGCACCGGGCCGTTCAGGCGCGACAGCTCGCCACCGAACCAGAGGGCGTTTTCCGTCTCGCCGCTGGCGTCCGTCCAGCCTGCGCCGAAGTTGCCGGCGATGCCGCCGACGGTGGCGAAGGCGGCGCGGGTCCAGTGGCTGTTCAGCGGCCAGACGCCCCGGCCGAAATCGAGGGCGGCGAAGCTCTGCCCCGGTAGACAGGGATACTGCTGGCGACCCAGGCGCACGCTGCCGGTGACCGGCAGACCGAGCTGGCGGGTGCTGGCGTGGAAGCCGCCGTTGGCGAAGGGGGCGACCAGGTTGACCGAGTCCAGGTGCGCCGGGCGCTGCACGTCGAGGGTTGCCTGCAGCGGCTGGCCGCCGATGTCCGGCACGGCGACGCTGATGCGGGCGCGGCCGGGGAGTTCGTCCACCTCCAGGTGCAGGCGCGGGTGGCTGAAGCCGTGGCTGGCCACCGGTACATCGGGCAGGTGGCAGCCGTGGGCGAGGGCGCGCAGTTGGGAGTGGGTCACGGCGTGGCCGGTTTCCAGGTCGAGGAAGTAGGCGGCGCAGTAGCCGATGTAATCGAGGTCGGCGAGGGTGATGGAGAGCATCCAGCCGGGGGTGGTGATGCACCAGTGGTTCCAGCGCTTGCGCCGGCCGAAGTGCCCGGGGATGGCGCAGTCCAGCCGTGGCCGCTCGGACCAGCCGATGGCCGATGGCTCCAGGCGGCCACGGGCGTCGCACAGGGGCTGTCGTTCGGCGGGGGCCGGGGTGGGGCTGGTCATTCAGGGTCCCTGTGGGTGTCTGTCTTCCGTGGGGCGGGGAACATTACGCGCACACGGCGGCCCAAGCTGGGGTGCCGTTCACGGTGTTGTCATCGGTGGGGCGCAAGGATGCCCAGCGCACTGGCAGCCGGCAAGTGCCCGCGCCGGACCCTGGACGGACGGCACCCCAACCCGCGTTTGGCCGTGATGCACGGCCGCATCCATGGCTTGAGCCCCCAGCGGGCTTGAGCGCAGAATGGCCCGCCCACGGGCTCGGCCCGTACCGCTCATACCAAGGAACCCCAATGACCAAGCTCCGTCTCGTTTGCTCCGCCATCGTGCTGGCCTGTGCCAGCGGCCAGGTGTTCGCCGATGCCGCCAGCCATGCCGCCAACGCCGAGCGTTTCCTCAAGCTTGCCCACGCCGACAAGCTGACCGTGCCGGTGTATGCCCAGGTGCAGCAGATGTTTGCCCAGAACTACCAGAAGGCCAACGCGCCGACTGACAAGAAGGCCACCCTGGAGCGCTACCAGGCCAAGGCCAACGCCGCCCTGGACAAGGCCGTGGGCTGGGACAAGCTGAAGCCGGAGCTGGTGAAGATCTACACCACCAACTTCAGCGAATCCGAGCTGAAGGACCTGATTGCTTTCTACGAGTCGCCCCTGGGCAAGAAGGTGCTGGAGAAGATGCCGTCCCTGACCGCGCAATCCGCCGAGCTGACCCAGTCCCGCCTCGAATCCGCCGTGCCGGAAGTGAACAAGCTGCTGTCGGACATGAACGACGAGCTGGCACCCAAGGATCAGAAGAAGAAGTGATCGGAGCCCGCCATGAGCATGCGTGACCGTATCCTGGCCGCCTTCGCGGCCCTCGAGCCCCAGCACCTCGATGTGCTGGACGAGAGCCATATGCACAGCCGTGGCCAGGAAACCCACTACAAGGCGGTGATCGTCAGCCCGGTATTCGCCGGGTTGAATGCGGTGCGCCGTCACCAGAAGGCCTATGCGGCCCTGGGTGAGCTGATGGGGCAGTTCCACGCCCTGGCCCTGCACACCTACACCCCCGAGGAGTGGGCGCAGCAGGGTGCTGCCCCGGATTCGCCGACCTGCCGTGGCGGCAGCAAGCACGACCACTAAAAGGTCGTTGCAATGAGGCCGGAGGTTTCCCGGAGCGCTCCGCGGGGGCTTCCGGCCTTTGCATTTGGGCGTCGCCCCGGATCGTCAGGGACGGTGCCCGGTTTGCGCACGGTGCCCCGACTTCACTCGAAACAGGAGGCCCCTTGGCCCGAATCCTCAGCAAGGACACCCGGCTGTGCATGTCGCTGTCCGGCCGCCCCGGCAACTTCGGCACGCGCTTCCACAACGCGCTCTACGATCTGCTGGAGCTGGACTACGTCTACAAGGCCTTCACCACCACGGACCTGCCGGCGGCCATCGGCGGCGTGCGGGCGTTGGGCATCCGGGGCTGCGCGGTGTCGATGCCCTTCAAGGAGGCCTGCATCCCCTATCTGGATGCCCTGGACCCGTCGGCGGCGGTCATCGGTTCGGTGAATACCATCGTCAACGACGAGGGCCACCTGACGGGCTACAACACCGACTACCTGGCCGTCGCCAGCCTGGTGCGCAGCCATGCCGTGGACCCGACCTCGACGCTGCTGCTGCGGGGCAGTGGCGGGATGGGCAAGGCCGTGGCCGTTGCCCTGCACGACAGCGGCTTCGCCCGAGGCACCCTGGCGGCCCGCAATGCGGTGTCCGGGCTGGCCCTGGCGCAGGCCTGTGGCTATGACTGGGTGCCTTCGGCGGAGGGCCATGTGGCGCAGGTGCTGGTGAACGTCACGCCGCTGGGCATGGATGGCGGACCGGAGGCCGGTCAGTTGGCGTTCAGCGTCGAGCAGGTGGCGGCGGCCGAAGTGGTCTTCGATGTGGTGGCGGTCCCGGTGGAGACGCCGCTGATCCGCCTGGCCCGTTCCCTGGGCAAGCGGGTGATCAGCGGCGGTGAGGTCATCGTGCTGCAGGCGGTGGAGCAGTTCGTGCTCTATACCGGCGTGCGGCCCACGCCGGAGCAGATCCGCCAGGCGGAAGCGCTGGCCCGCGCCTGAGCGCGGGCCGTTGGCTCAGAAGGCGAGGGCGGCGGTGAGGCCGGCGCTGTTCCACTGGGCGTCGCTGCGCTGGGTACGGCTGAAGCCGGCACCGAGGGTCAGGTCGCCCAGGTCGTAGCGCACGCCGAGGCGGGCTTCGACGGTGTCGCGGCCCTGGCGGACGCCCGGGGTGGTGAAGGCCTCACCACCCACCAGGAAGCGCGCCTGGGTATCGCTGCGGTCACCGATGCCGTCGTGCCAGGCCATCAGCGAGGCCTCCGGCATGAGGCGGCCGCCGGCCAGGGGGAACAGGCCGGCTACACGCAGGCCGGCGCCGACTTCGCCGCTTTCATAGCGCGAGCTTTCCACCTTCAGCGCGGCAGAGGAGCCGTGCTCGCGGTAGCCGTCCAGCTCCACGCGGGTGTAGCGCATGCCGAGGCGGGGCTCCACCAGCAGGCTGTCCAGCTCCAGGCGGTAGCCGCCGATCAGGCTGGTGCCGTACTGCTGGCCGTCCTGGTCGCCGGAGGCGCGGGTGCCGGTGATGTAGCGACGGCTGTCGTGCTCGAACCAGCCCATGGACAGGCTGCCATCCACGAAGTAGGGGCCCCAGCCTTGGTGGGCGTAGAGGCTGACCAGGTGGCCCTTGGTGTCCAGCGTGTTGCCGGTGTGGCTGTCGCTGTTGCCCTGGTAGTGGCTGTAGGCGACGCCGGCGAGGCCTTGGTCACCGAAGGCCTGCTCCAGGCCGAGGGCGATGCCCTGGGTGTCCTGGTCGAAGCCACGGGCACCGTCGCGCTCGCCGGTGTGCCCACGGTTGTCCAGCAGGCTGACCCAGGCACGGGGGCCGCGTGCCGGGTCGCCGGCCGGCTCGTTGCGCTGCTGGGTGGCGCTCTCCAGCAGGCGCAGGCCGGCGATGGGGGCGAGGGCATTGGCGCCGTTGGATTCGGGAGCCAGTTGCTCGGCGATCTCGGCGGTGCGGGTTGCATCGGCAGCGGCCAGGCTGAGGAACACCGGGTCATCTGCAGCTAATGCCGGCATCTGCGCGGAGAAGCTCGCCAGGGCGCGCTGGGCGCGGCGCGAGGCGCCCTGGTTGGCCACCAGGCTGGCGGCGGCAACGCCGCTGAGGGTTTCCACCTCGGCACTGAGCACCTGGCCATCGAAGCTGTGGCTGAGGACGCGCAGCAGGCCGGAGGTGCTTTCTGGAGCGCTGGGGGTGTTGGTCCAGGTGTTGGCGCTGATCAACTGGTAGGTGCGCGGGCCGCTCAGGCTGAAGTCGTTGGGTTTGGGGGTGATCAGGACTCGGCTGCCCTGGCTGTAATCGATTCCCACCAGTCCATTGACCCGGAAGAAGGGGGTGTTCGGGTCGGTGGTATTGCTGAGTACCAGGTTGAGGTCGGCGCTGAGCGTTTCGAAGTCACCGTTCAGGACGGTGCCTGGGTGCAGCAGGGTGAGGGTGCCGCTCTCCACGTCCAGGTAGCGCGAGTTGATCAGGGCACTGTCCAGGGTGACGCCGGCTCCTCCGACTTCTATCAGGCGCATGCCGGTGATGTTGCCGCGAATCTCGCCTCCCTCCAGCCACATGTAGTTGTCGCCTTGGCCCTTGACCGCCACCACGCCGCTGGTGAGGCCGCTCATCTGGGCATAGGTGCTCTCGCGCACGGTGCTGATGTCCACGGCCACATCATCCGAGAGTACGGTGCCGTAGTTGGTCAGCATGTGGTCATCGACGATGCGTGCGGCGGTGGCGCCGGTACCCCGTGCTTCGAGGGTGCCGTGGTTGAGCAGGTTGTTTTGACCAAGGGTCATGCCGGTGCCGAGCGACAAGGCGGTTACGTTGGTGCCATCGGCGAAGATCATGCCCTGGTTGTCTACCAGGCTTATGGTGCTGTCTTCCATTTCAAGGGCAATCGCGCGATTGCCGGTGGCGCGCAGTGTGCCTGTGTTGATCAGGTTTCCGGCGATCACTGCGCCGCTCACGGAAAGGTTGGGAGTGCCGGGGACACGGTCACCGGTCTTTTCGATCAGGCCGTTGTTGATGAAGCTGCCATTGATCCTTCCGGCCAGTGAAACGTTGTAGTCAGCGATATCGTGGCTGACCAGTTGGCCGTTGTTGACCATGTTCCCGGTTACGCGCCCATTTTCCAGGTACAGCGTGCCGTTGATGCCGGTTACACCCAGCCCATTGATGCTCATGTCCGCGTTGTTGACCAGATCACCATTGACCTGGCCTGTCACGTCGATCAGCGACTCCCGGTTGGCGTTGACGCCGCCGGTCAGGGTCAGTCCGTTGTAGGCCCCGGAAAGAGTGGCTGGCGTCGAATTGGTGATATCGACGGTGTCGGCTTGTGCCGCCTGGGTAAGGGTGGCAAGGGTGATGGCAAGTGCGAGGTGATGGCGACGGGCGAGCGGGTGCATCGTGTCAGGCATCCTTGTCTGAGTGGGTGGGTATGCGAAAGGGCGGCGAGCCTATAGATGACCTGTCGAAGGGGTCAAGAACCGTGAAGGCACAGTGATGGCATTTCGTGCGTAGGGTCGCAAAAGCGTTTGGCCCCGGCCCGCTGGGTGCCGAGGTCGTTGCTTTCAGCGTGACTCCGCGCCGTGTGCTCTGCAGCGGGTATCGACTGGTTACTTGTGCGGAACCGGCGCCTTCATCCAGGCGGCAGGATCGGACATCCCTGAGCGAGCCCGTCGCAGGAAGACGCCGCTGGACAGGGATCGTTCAGCTTCGTTCAGGCAGGCTGTCGGGCCTTTTACCTGACCCGAGGTCCTGAACGTCATGATCCGTCGCGGACTCCTGTCCTCGCTCTGCCTGTCGCTGCTGCTGGCCCTGCCGGTGGCGGCCGAGGAGGCCTGGTACCTGCAGACCAGCGTCTACACCCGCCACTTCCATCCGGACCCCGAGCACAACAACCACCAGAACCTCATCGGCCTGGAGTACCAGGCCGATGGTGGTGTGGTGGCGGGTGGGGCGACCTTCCGCAACTCGTTTCGCCAACGCAGCCAGTACGCTTACGTGGGCAAGCGTTTCGACAGTGATGTGGCGCCGGTCTACCTGAAGGTGACTGGCGGGCTGCTGCAGGGTTACCGCGGTGAGTACCGCGACAAGATCCCGCTCAACCGCTTCGGTGTGGCGCCGGTGCTGATCCCGTCCCTCGGGGCCCGCCTGGGCCCCGTGGGCGCTGAGCTGGTGCTGCTGGGCAACTCGGCGATGATGGTGAACCTCGGGGTCTACCTCTAGCGGCTCAGGTGCCGCTGTCGAGGAACTTCTCCAGGTACAGCCGCGTCTGGCCCAGCGCGTTGGACTCCAACCAGGCCTTGACCGCATCGACCATGGGCGGTGGCCCGCACACATAGAGGTCGAAGGCCTGTTCCCGCAATGCATCGGCGTCCAGCTGCTCGGGCACGTAGCCCCGCGCGCCGCTCCAGTCGGCTTCGCCGGGTTCGCTGACCACCGGTGTGAAGCGAAAGCCGGGCAGACGCTCGGCGTAGCTTTCGATCCGCGCGTGCTCGCACAGGTCTGCCGCCTGACGAACGCCATGCAGCAGGTGGATGGGCTGCTGGCAGCCCTGCTCGGCCAGGGTATCGAGCATGCCGAGGAAGGCCGAGAGCCCCGTCCCGCCCGCCGCCATGACCACCGGGCGCTCCACCTGGCGCAGGTAGAAGGCTCCGAGCGGGCTTTCCAGTTGAAGTACATCCCCGATCTTACAGCGCTCGCGCAGGTAGTCGCTCATCACTCCCTGGGGCAGCAGGCGGATGAGGAACTGCAGGCGGTTGTGCGGGTTGGGACGGTTTGCAAACGAGTACGCACGGTGTGCTTCGGTGCCGGGCACCTGCAGACGGGCGTACTGGCCGGGCAGGTAGTCCAGCGGGGTGCCTTCGGCCTCGACCTCCAGGATTGCTGCGGCCGACGACACCCGTTGCAGGGCGGTGACCCGCGCTTCACGCTGGGTCAGCGGGGCGGCGTTGCACAGGCTGGCGTCGAAATCGAAGCGGAAGGTGGCATCGGACTGCACCCGCGTCTGGCAGGCCAGGATATGGCGCTCGGCCAGTTCCTCGGGCGACAGGGCTTCTTCGTCAGCGTAGTCGAGGCTGTACTGGCCCGATTCGCAAAGCCCCCGGCAGGTGCCGCAGACGCCTTCGCGGCAGTCGAGGGGCAGGGTGAGGCCGTGGCGCAGAGCGGCGTCCAGCAGGCGCTCGTTGCCCTGCACGGTGAGGAACTGGGTTGTGCCATCGGCAAAGCTGAGGGCGACCTTGTGATCCATGGCGTGAGTCCGGTTCAGAGGTGATAGAAGTCGAGCACGGCGTTGATCCGGTCGTTCAGCAACAGGATGTGCTTGCGGGTGATCAGCCAGCTGTCGCCATGGGGCTTGAGCCGGTAGGTGGCGTGGCCGAAGAACTGCCCGCTCTCACCCAGGCGATGGAACAGGGTGTGCCAGTTGACCCGCACCTCCAGTTGGTCATCGGCCTGCTCGGCGATGCGCACGTTGCTGATGTTGTGCAGGGTGCGCGGCATGGGCACGGTGGATGCGGCCTTGCCGGTGCGGATGCGGAACACCCGGTCTTCCAGCCCGGCGCGGCTGGCGTAGTAGATCAGCGACATTTCGCGCTTGGGGTCGCGGGTGTAGACGTGCTCCGAGTCCCATTGCGGCAGGTGGAACTCGCACTGCTCGTCGAACAGCGCCAGGTAGGCGTCCCAGTCCTGGGCGTCGCACAGTTCGCAGGCGCGGTAGAGGAACTGCTCGATCCGGTGCTGCAGCGGCGCGTTCATTCGGTCACCTCCTTGGGGTGCAGGGCCTTGCGCTCCAGCCCGTCGAGGAGGAAGCGCTGCCAGTGGCGGTGCTGGTTGACGTAGAGGCCTTCGTGGGTGCACTCCACACCGGTCATCAGCGGGGCGATGCCGAGGATCTCGCTGTTGCGGGTGGCTCCGGTGGCCCAGCGCGGGTGGCCCCGGGAGATGTCGCTCCAGCGCTCCAGGCGCCCCTGGAAGCCCCGCTGTTGTTCGCGGAATTCCACCAGGTCGTCGGGTGTGCCCATGCCGGAGACGTTGAAGAAGTCCTCGAACTGGCGGATGCGGCTCTCGCGGTCGGCGTCCGACTCGCCCTTGACGCCGATGCACTGGCTGATGATCTCGGTCTTGTTCCAGGCCAGCGGCCGCACGATGCGCAACTGGGAGCTGATCTGGTCCATGAAGAACAGGCTGGGGTAGATGTTCAGGTTGCGCAGGCGGTGCATCATCCACTCGGCCTTGGCCTGGCCGTAGGCCTCCACCAGGCGCGGCATCACGCTGGAGTAGCCGGGGCGCACGCTGGGGTTGGGCATGTCGCTGAACAGCACGCTGTGGCCGTTGTGGAAGGAGAACCAGCCGTCGTCGGTCTCGGCGTCGCCGGCACCGAGCTTGCTGTAGTCGAGGGTGGCGCTGGCGGTCCCTTGTGCGGCGTCCACCTGCTGGCGGTGCTGCACGGTGGCGACGTAGTTGTAGTGCACGGTGCTCACGTGATAACCGTCGAGGCCGTTCTCGTTCTGCAGCTTCCAGTTGCCATCGAAGGTGTAGCTGGAGCGGCCGGGCAGCACCTCCAGCTCACCGGTGGGGGACTGGGCCACCATCATGTCGAAGAACACCCGCGCATCGCCGAGGAAGTCCTCCAGGCGGTCGCTGCCTTGGGTGTCGAGGCTGACGAAGACGAAGCCCTTGTAGCTCTCGATGCGGGCCTTGCGCAGGCCGCGGGTGGTCTTGTCGAAGCATTCGGAGTATTCGCCGGGCGCCTTCACCTTCAGCAGGCGACCGTCGTTCTTGTAGCACCAGGCGTGGAAGGGGCAGGTGAAGGTGGACTGGTTGCCCTTGCCGACACGGGTGAGGGTGGCGCCGCGGTGCTGGCAGGCGTTGACCAGGGCGTGCAACTGCCCGCTGGCGTCGCGGGTGACGATCAGCGGCTGGCGGCCGGCCTGCAGGGTGATGAAGTCGTTGGCGTTGGCGATCTCGCTCTCATGGCAGGCGTAGATCCAGTTGCGCTCGAAGATCAGCTCCATCTCCAGGTCGAACAGCTCTGGCTCGGTGAACATGTCCCGGGCGATGCGGAACACGCCGTCCTGCGGGCGGAAGTCCAGGCAGCCGGTTATGAAGGCCTTCCAATCGTCGAGGCTTCTTGTCGTGATGGGCATGAGGGGCTCCAGGCGGTGACTCGGTGGAGCTCATTAGGAGATGGCTGAGGGGTGGGGGTCTATCCGTTTAGTGGGCGAACACTCGCCGGAAAATCCGTACCTCGACGGGGCATGGGGTAACGCACGGGCGCTATTGGGGTAACGCTTATTGTGCTGGATCAAGGCGTTTGTCCGCTTTGTCTATCCGGAAAGTTGAAGAGGTCTGTCCTATAAGTTCGATTACGGGCTGTGGGACGACCGTGGCATGTTGCTTGCCTTGAACCTGGTAATGCGCCGTCAGAGCGCGCTTCCATAAACCCTGCTGGGTGCCGTGTGATGAACCTGAAAGAATCCCCTCGTTGTCGGGGCCTGCTCGCCGATCGTTTCGACCTGGCGGGGGCCCGCGCCTGGATGGCGGCCATCTGCGGGCCGCATCGATTGGACGCTGCGCGTCCGGAGCGCATCCGCTTCCACCACAGTGGCAATGTCCTGCCCACCAGCGCCATTACCCTCGGCCATGTGGAGTACGGCACCGACGTCACCATTGGCGTCGGCGAGGAAGCCATCCTCGACTGCTACAGCCTCAGCCTGCCTCTGGGCGGCGAGCAGGAGCTGGACCTCGCCGGTCGTCGCCTGCGCTCGGACCCCGGGCTCGGCCTGGTACTGTCGCCCGACCAGAGCCAGCGGCTGACCATCGCCGGCAACTGCCGCAAGCTGCAGGTGGCCATCCCGCGACGGGCACTGATGGAGGTGTTGGAGGCGCTGCTGGAGCGCAGCGTCGTCCAGCCGTTGCACTTCGAGCCACAGATGGATGCAATCGACGGGGCGACGGGTGCCTGGTGGCGCATGGCCCGCCATCTCACCGATGAGCTGGCACGGGGCGCGGCACTCTACGGCCAGGGGCTGTTTTCCCGGGACCTGGAGAGCGCCTTCATCAAGGGCCTGCTGCTGGCCCAGCCGAACAGCTACAGTGATGAACTGCGGGCCCGACAGGCCCTGCAGTTGCCGCACTACCTGATCCGGGCGCGGGACTACATGCGTACTCACGCCAGGGAGAACCTCTGCCTGGAAGACATCGAACGCGCTGCCGGCGTGTCGCGCTTCAAGCTGTTCGAAGGGTTCCGTCGGCACTTCGGGGTGTCGCCCATGGCCTTCCTCAAGCGCCACCGGCTGCTGGCGGTGCGCCAGGCGCTCCTGGACGATCACAGTCCGCGCAATATCTCGGCCATCGCCATGGCCTGGGGCTTCACCCACCTGGGGCGTTTCTCCTGCGAGTACCGCAAGCTCTTCGGCGAGCCGCCCAGCGCCACCCTTCAGCGCCAGGCGGCGCAGCGCGACGCCTCCTGCTGAGAGGGGGCGTCCGTCCGTCTGTTTAATTCGAGCCGTCACCCGGTCGTCATCAGCGTGTCACGGGCTGAGGACGACCATGCCCCGACCCCGCCACCATTAGGACCCGTCCCATGGCGACGGACGGTGAGAATCTAGATCCTTGGGCCCTCACCAGCGTTGAAAGGAAAGATCAGGAAACAAACCCGGGCCCTTGGGCCTATCCAAGCTTCGGAGCATGCCGTATGATCGGCCGCCTAGTACCTAGCTGTAAGTCAGTCCGGTCAGCTGTACTCCGCGACGTCCCCGCGCACCACGGCACCGGTCTCCTCGATGGTCACCTGAACGCAACTTCCCGCCCAATGGCGTTCCCGCGTTCCTGGCCAGCCATCCAGAAGTCTGATCAGGACAGCCGCCGGCCCAGAACCTTGCCGCGGCTACAACCTGGCACCCGAAGTACTTCGTCGGCTCACCCGTCGTGGGTGGAACCAAATGCCGGCTCATTCGCTCCGATAAGGATCATCCGTTGCGCCCATTTGGGTGGCGGATTCGGAGTTTTATTACGCGGCCATGCCGCTTGTATGCAGGACATAACAACATGACCATTCATCATCAGGCCAAAGACGCCATCACCACCCTGACCCGCGCATTCGCTCCGTTGCAGTGCCAGATCACCGCCCCGTCCCGCAAGGGCGGCTTCAGCTTCACCATCGTCAGCGAGTACGGTGTTGCCTGCCACAGCCAGCGCCTCTACCCGGAGCACTACCGTGACTCCAGCCAGCTGCAGCAGGTGATCGACCGCGCTCAGCGTGCGCTGACCGCCTAAGGCGAGTCGGCGTTACTCAAAGCCCCGCACAAGCGGGGCTTTTTCATGGGCCGCTTGAGAGTTACGGTTGCCCAGGCAGGCTATCCGGGTGCTGGTAAATCAGGACATGGTGCGTCGGTTGCGCTGTTGTCCTGAGGATCTGAGGAGCAGTTGGTAGACATGCTGGTGGGTTGTGCTCTAGCCTGCCGCGCCAATTTTCTATCAGGGATGACATCGCGTGAAAAAACTGCTGTTGCTGATCGCCATCATTGGAGCGGGTTACTACGCCTATACCCATCATTTCGCCAAATCAGAGCCCGTAACGGTGACGAGTTATCAGGACGTGCTCAAGAAGGTGGAAGCCACGCCTGTAAGCCAAGCCGAAGTGGTGTTTGGCGCAAACCAACTGGCTAGGTTCCTGTGCGAAGAAAATAGCCAATGCCTGGAGAAGCACACCAACTACAGAGAAATGTGCGAGAACCGCATCTTTGCTGGCGCCCCTAAGACCTACAGCCGGAAGGATGACGTCATTTCGGTTTCGAAGAGTTTTACCCAGTGCGTTGGCGTTCGTTGACTGAGAGCTAACCCATTCCAAAGCCCCGCACAAGCGGGGCTTTTTCATGTCCGTTGAAACGTGGAGATGGAACCGGGCGGGCTTTTCGCCAGACGAAAAAAAGCAGCCCGGGGGGTGGGCTGCATGGATGGCCAAGGGGGTGGCCATGGGAGGAGCTAGGAGCAATACACGATCGGTTCGCGACCGCTACCAGCAGGGGCGGGTGGCAGCAGGGCTGCCGGCGAGTCGATGGGTGGCAGGATAGACACCGGCTCCCGTGGCGGGAAATCACCTTAGGTAATAGTGACTATCGGCTGCGCTTATCGCCGTTCCCTCAGCGGTTGACGTCCACCACCACGCGACCACGCACCTGGCCGTCCAGCAGTTCGCGGGCCATCGGCAGGGATTCTTCCAGGCTGATCTCGCGGGTGATGTCTTCCAGCAGTGCCAGGTCCAGGTCGCGGGCCAGGCGCTCCCAGGCGTGGATGCGGTCGGCGCGCGGGCGCATCACGCTGTCGATACCGGCCAGGGTCACGCCGCGCAGGATGAAGGGTGCGACGCTGGCGGGAAAGTCCATGCCCTGGGCCAGGCCGCAGGCCGCTACTGTGCCGCCGTAGCGGGTGCTGGCACAGACATTGGCGAGGGTGTGGCTGCCGACCGAGTCGACGGCACCGGCCCAGCGCTCCTTGGTCAGGGGACGTCCCGGCTCGCTCAGGCTGGCGCGCTCGATGAGGGTGGTGGCCCCCAGGCGCTGGAGGTACTCGGCCTGGTCCGGACGGCCGGTCGATGCGACCACCTGGTAGCCCAGGCGTGCCAGCAGGGCGATGGCGAAGCTGCCGACGCCGCCATTGGCTCCGGTCACCAGCACCTCACCGGAGTCCGGGGTAACGCCATTGCGCTCCAGGGCCAGCACACAGAGCATCGCCGTGTAGCCGGCGGTGCCCACCGCCATGGCCTGGCGCGGGGTGAAGCCGGCCGGCAGCGGAATCAGCCAGTCACCGTTGAGCCGCGCCTTCTGCGCCAGGCCACCCCAGTGCGTTTCGCCCACGCCCCAGCCGTTCAGCAGCACCGCATCCCCTGGCTTGTAGTGGGGGTGATCGCTGGTCTCCACCGTGCCGGCCAGGTCGATGCCGGCCACCATCGGGAACGTGCGCACCACTGGGCTCTTGCCGGTAATGGCCAGGCCGTCCTTGTAGTTCAGGGTGCTGTAGTCGACGCGGACGGTGACGTTGCCTGCGGGCAGCCGGGCTTCGTCCAGCTCGGCCAGTGTGGCGCGGTAGCCGGTGTCATCTTTGTCGATGAGGATGGCGCGGAACATGCGGAATCTCCTGATGGTCATTGTCATGGGCGCCGGTCGGAAGTGGCGCCTGTGGCGGGATCGGTCACGCGTGGGCGCCAGTCTATGTCGGCAGGCTACCGCTGGGCACCTGCCGATGGTTGAACGCGCCAGCCAGGGCCGGCGGGCTTGCGCGTTGGCCAGCTTGAACCATGCTTGCTATCCGCTCCCCGGACCCGGTGGAGACGTCCTTTTCCTGAATACGACCCCCGACGAGGTGAGCCATGGCCCGCGCCACATCCATCGACCGTTACCGCAACATCGGCATCGTGGCCCATGTGGATGCCGGCAAGACCACCACCACCGAGCGGATCCTGTTCTACACCGGGGTCAATCACAAGATGGGCGAGGTGCACGACGGTGCCGCCACCATGGACTGGATGGTGCAGGAGCAGGAGCGTGGCATCACCATCACCTCGGCCGCCACCACCGCCTTCTGGTCCGGCTCGGCCAAGCAGTATGACAAGCACCGCTTCAACATCATCGACACCCCCGGCCACGTCGACTTCACCATCGAAGTGGAACGCTCCCTGCGCGTGCTCGACGGCGCCGTGGTGGTGTTCAGCGGCGCCGACGGCGTCGAGCCGCAGTCCGAGACGGTCTGGCGCCAGGCCAACAAGTACGGCGTGCCGCGCATTGCCTACGTCAACAAGATGGACCGCGCCGGCGCCAACTTCCTCTGGGTGGTCGGGCAGATCCGCCAGCGCCTCGGCCACACCCCGGTGCCCATCCAGTTGCCCATCGGCGCCGAGGAGAACTTCGAAGGCCAGATCGACCTGCTGAAGATGAAGGCCATCTACTGGAACGACGCCGACCAGGGCACCAGCTTCCGCGAGGAGGCGATCCCCGAGGCCCTGCTCGCCGAGGCCGAGTCCTGGCGGGAGAAGCTGGTGGAGGCCGCTGCCGAAGCCAACGAGACGCTGATGAACAAGTACCTCGAAGGCGAGGCCCTGAGCCTGGAGGAGATCAAGGCCGGCCTGCGCCAGCGCACCATCGCCTGCGAGATCGTCCCCGCCGTGCTGGGCTCCTCCTTCAAGAACAAGGGCGTGCCGCTGGTGCTCGACGCGGTGATCGACTACCTGCCGGCGCCCACCGAGATTCCGGCCATCAAGGGCACCCACCCGGACGACGAGAACCGCCACGACGAGCGCCACGCCACCGACGACGAGCCGTTCTCCGCCCTGGCCTTCAAGATCGCCACCGACCCCTTCGTCGGCACGCTCACCTTCACCCGTGTCTACTCCGGCGTGCTCAGCTCCGGCGACTCGGTGCTCAACTCGGTCAAGGGCAAGAAGGAGCGGGTCGGCCGCATGGTGCAGATGCACGCCAACACCCGCGAAGAGATCAAGGAGGTGCGTGCCGGCGACATCGCCGCGCTGATCGGCATGAAGGACGTCACCACCGGCGACACCCTGTGCGACCTCGACAAGCCGATCATCCTCGAACGCATGGACTTCCCCGAGCCGGTAATTTCCGTCGCCGTCGAGCCCAAGACCAAGGCCGACCAGGAGAAGATGGGCATCGCCCTCGGCAAGCTCGCCCAGGAGGACCCGTCCTTCCGCGTGCGCTCGGACGAGGAGTCGGGGCAGACCATCATCTCCGGCATGGGCGAGCTGCACCTGGACATCCTCATCGACCGCATGAAGCGTGAGTTCAACGTCGAGGCCAACATCGGCAAGCCCCAGGTCGCCTACCGCGAGAAGATCCGCAACCGCTGCGAGATCGAAGGCAAGTTCGTCCGTCAGTCCGGCGGGCGCGGCCAGTTCGGCCATTGCTGGGTCCGTTTCGAGCCGGGCGAGGAGGGCAAGGACACCCTCGAATTCGTCAACGAAGTGGTAGGCGGCGTGATCCCACGCGAGTACATCCCCGCCATCCAGAAGGGCATCGAGGAGCAGATGAAGAACGGCGTGCTGGCCGGCTACCCGCTGCTCGGCCTCAAGGCCACCGTGTTCGACGGCTCCTACCACGACGTCGACTCCAACGAGATGGCCTTCAAGATCGCCGCCTCCATGGCCACCAAGCAACTGGCGCAGCACGGCGGCGCGGTGCTGCTGGAGCCGATCATGAAGGTCGAGGTGGTCACCCCCGAGGACTACATGGGCGACATCATGGGCGACCTCAACCGCCGGCGCGGCCTCATCCAGGGCATGGACGAAGTGCCGGCGGGGCGGGTGATCCGCGCCGAGGTGCCGTTGGGCGAGATGTTCGGCTACGCCACCGTGGTGCGTTCCATGTCCCAGGGGCGGGCCAGCTACTCCATGGAGTTCTCCCGCTATGCCGAGGCGCCGGCCAACATCGCCGACGCCATCATCAAGGGGCAGGCCTGAGCCGGCCCGGCGGGCCCCAGCGGGCCCGCCGGGTCAGGTGGAGCGGCGGGCGAGGCTGGCCATCTCCAGCGCCACGTCGCGGATCAGCGCGTGCATGCGGCGCTTGCAGAACACCGCCTCGCCGTCGAAGGCGCGGGTCAGTTCCAGTCGGTCGTTGCGGCACATCGACAGCAGCCACTTGCCGTCGGGGCGCGGAGTGACGGCCACGCTGTGGTCGGGAAAGGCGTCGTAGATGTCCTTGATGGCGGTGAACATGGTCCTTCCTGTGGTGTGTTTGGACCTGACCCCCGATGCAGGGCTCGTGCCAGCGTCCCGACAGGCGGCAACGCCTGCGCGGCCGGGCTTGTCGCAGGCGCGCCGCACCAGGTTTCGTGCAGCCTGCACGATGCCGCGTGCGAGGGCCGGGCAACCTGCATGACGGCGTGGCGCGGAAGCCCGGCTGCTGGCTATGCTGCTGCCCCATGAACGACGCCTTCCCCCTGCGCGCCCCCTGCCCACCGGGCACCTGCGACTGCGACCGTGACCGCCTGCTGGAAACGCCGGGGGCCGACCTGCGTGCCCTGCGCCTCACCCGCATGGAAGAGAAGCGCCTGCTGGAGCGCCTGGAGCAGCTGCGGGACCTGGACGACCTGCACCACATGCAGCAGCGCCTGTTCGAGCTGCTGGGCGTGCGCCTGCACCTGGGCCCGGGCCATAACGAGGTGCGCAGCATGCGCGGCCTCGACATCCGCCTGGAGCCCATGCCGGGCCTTTGCCGCAAGGTGCGCCAGTCCGTGCCGGCGGCCATTCGCCGGGCCCTGGAACAGCGCCCCGAAATCGCCTGGCGCCTGCTGGACGCCCACGACCTGCTGCGTGACGCCTGAGCGTCATGTCCGACGTGCAGACTGCCCCCACCGATCCGCCGAGCCGCACCATGCCCGACACCACTGCCGAGCCCCTCACCCCCGTTGCACCCACTGCCGTCAGCCTGCGCGAGGCGTTGCCGTTCTGGTTGCGGCTCGGCTTCATCAGCTTCGGCGGCCCGGCGGGGCAGATCGCGATCATGCATCAGGAGCTGGTGGAGCGGCGGCGCTGGATCTCCGAGCGGCGCTTCCTGCACGCCCTCAACTACTGCATGGTCCTGCCCGGGCCTGAGGCCCAGCAATTGGCCACCTACCTGGGCTGGCTGATGCACCGCACCCTCGGCGGCGTGCTGGCCGGCCTGCTGTTCGTGCTGCCTTCCCTGGTGCTGCTGATCGGCCTGGCCTGGGCCTACCTGGTGTATGGCGAGCAGCCCCTGGTGGCCGGGGTGTTCCGGGGCATCAAGCCGGCCGTCACCGCGCTGGTGCTGCACGCCGCCTGGCGCATCGGCTCGCGCACCCTGCATGACCCGGGCCTCAAGCTGCTGGCCGTGGTCGCCTTCCTTGCTGTCTTCGCCCTGGATGCGCCGTTCCCCCTGGTGGTGCTGGGCGCCGGCCTGGCCGGCTGGATCGGCTGGCGTCTGGCGCCCTCGCGCTTCCAGCCGGGCGGCCATACCGGCAGCGTGACCCGCCACGGGCCGGCCCTGATCGACGACGACACGCCCCCACCGCCCCATGCGCGTTTCAACCCACGGCGGCTGGCAGTCCTGCTGCTGGTGGGCGGTTTGCTGTGGGCGCTGCCCATGGGGTTGCTGCTGGCGGCCTTCGGTCCCGAAGGCACCTTCACCCAGATGGGCTGGTTCTTCACCAAGGCTGCGCTGCTGACGTTCGGCGGCGCCTACGCGGTGCTGCCCTATGTGTTCCAGGGCGCGGTCGAGCACTACGGCTGGGTCAGCGCCACCCAGATGATCGACGGCCTGGCCCTCGGCGAGAGCACACCGGGCCCGCTGATCATGGTGGTGGCCTTCGTCGCCTTCATCGGCGGCTACACGCAGCAGGTATTCGGCCCCGAGCAGGCCTTTCTCGCTGGCGCCGTCGCTGCCGTGCTGGTCACCTGGTTCACCTTCCTGCCGTCGTTCCTGTTCATCCTCGCCGGCGGGCCGCTGGTGGAGTCCACCCACGGCGAACTGCGCTTCACCGCGCCATTGACGGCCATCAGCGCGGCCCTGGTGGGGGTGATCCTCGACCTCGCGCTGTTCTTCGGCTATCACGTGTTCTGGCCCTTGGGCTTCGACGGGCGCTTCGACTGGACCTCGGCCGTGCTGGCCGGGCTCGCCGCACTGGCGCTGCTGCGCTGGCGGCGCGGGGTGATCGAAGTGCTCGCCTGCGCCGGCGGGCTCGGGCTGTTGCTGCAGTGGGTGGGGATCTGATCCGCCCAGACTGCGGCCACCTGTAGCTTTTCCGACGAGTGGCCCGGCAGTAGGCTCGCTGCCGCTTCGCAAGCCTGGCTTGCACCCATTGGTTCGGCAAAGGACTCCGACATGAACCTGACTCTTCCGCCCCAGACCCTTCGCTTCATTGGCGACGCACCCCTCGAACGTGACGACGCTGGGCAATCGCCCTGTCCCGTCTACACCTTCGAACAGCGCGGCGAGCGCTTCTTCCTCAAGCTGTCACCGGCCATCTACGCCCCCACCACCTACAGCGTGGTGCGCGAGGCCGCCGTGCTCGACTGGCTGGCCGGACGACTGCCGGTGCCGGAGCTCGTGCTGGTGGAAGAGGGCCAGAAGCATGCCTGCATGATCACCCGCGCCGTGCCCGGCGTGCCCCTGTACGACCTGGTGGACGACGGCCAGCACGAGCGCGTGCTGGCGGCCTTCCTGGACGCGCTGCGGCAACTGCAGGGTGTAGCGGTGGACCGCTGCCCACTGCGTGCCGGTATCACCGAGCGTCTGCGGGAGCTGGATTACCTGCTGGCCAACGGGCTGCTGGCCGACGACGTCGACCTCAGCCAGTGGCCTGACCTGGAAAACACCGGTGACCTGCTGGCGCTGCTGCACCAGGGGCTGCCCGACGAGGGCCGGGTGTTCGCCCATGGCGACCTGGGTGACAGCAACCTGTTCATCGACGAGCGTGACCGCCTGTACTTCCTCGACCTGGGGCGCGGCGGCGTGGCCGACCCCTGGATGGACATCGCCTTCGCCCACCGCAACCTGGGCGAGGAAATTTCCCCGGCCTTTGCCGACCGCCTGCTGGCGGAGCTGCCCTACCCGGACCAGCCGGAGCGGCGGCGTTACTTCCAGCAGCTCGACGAACTCTTCTAGGCGCCCGACCGCAGCCCCAGTTGCGCGGCGTAGCGCCAGCAGGCGAACGCCGCCAGAGCCATCACGGCCAGCCGCCCTGGCGGGTGACCGGGGTAGGGGGCATCGGTGGGGGCGTCTCGTTCAGGTGGGGTCACGCCTCTCGGCGGCAGGACCCGGTGACGGCTTCGCCACCCGGCACGGATGGCCAGGAAGGGAAGCGGCAGGCTTGTTGCAGGTATGGAGGGGGATACGACGTGATGCGGACTCTACGCCGCCCGCCCGGGTGCAGTGCCCGGGCGGGCGGCGTCGGTCAGGCGTGGCGCGGCACCACGCGGTAGCACGGCTCGTAGGCGGCACCGCCGGGCAGCTTCATGCGGTGCTGCTCGACGAAGGCCTGCAGCAGCCGGTCCAGCGGGTCCATGATCGCGGGGTCACCGTGGATCTCATACGGGCCGTGTTCCTCGATCAGGCGGATGCCGGTGGCCTTGACGTTGCCGGCAACGATGCCGGAGAACGCCCGCCGCAGGTTGGCGGCCAGCTCGTGGGGCGGCAGGTCGCGGCTCAGGTCCAGTGCCGCCATGTTGGCGTGGGTGGGGTCGAACGGGTGCTGGTAGCGCTCGTCGATCTTCAGCAGCCAGTTGAAGTGGAAGGCGTCGTTGCGCTCGCGGCGGAACTGCTTCACCTCCTTCAGCCCGGCCGAGAGGGTACGGGCCACCTCGGCGGGGTCGTTGATGATGATGCGGTAGCGCGCCTGGGCCTCGGCCCCGAGGGTGGCGCCGACGAAGGCGTGCAACTGTTCCATGTAGGCAGCGGCGCTCTTCGGCCCGGTGAGTACCACCGGGAAGGGCAGCTCGCGGTTGTCCGGGTGCATGAGGATGCCCAGCAGGTAGAGGAACTCCTCCGCCGTGCCCACGCCACCGGGGAAGATGATGATGCCGTGGCCGACACGGACGAAGGCCTCCAGACGCTTCTCGATGTCCGGCAGGATCACCAGCTCGTTGACGATGGGGTTCGGCGCCTCGGCGGCGATGATGCCCGGCTCGGTCAGGCCCAGGTAGCGGCCGCCGGCCACCCGCTGCTTGGCGTGGCCGATGGTGGCACCCTTCATCGGGCCCTTCATCACGCCGGGGCCGCAGCCGGTGCAGACGTCCAGGTTGCGCAGGCCCAGCTCGTGGCCGACGCGCTTGGTGTACTTGTATTCATCGGTGCTGATGGAGTGGCCGCCCCAGCACACGACGATGCGCGGCTCCACGCCCGGGCGCAGGGTGCGGGCGTTGCGCAGCAGGTGGAAGACGTAGTCGGTGATGCCCTGGGAGCTCTCCAGATCGATGCGCAGGCTGTCCAGCTCGCTGGCGGCGTAGACGATGTCGCGCAGGGCGCTGAACAGCATCTCGCGGGTGCTGGCGATCATCTCGCCATCGACGAAGGCATCGGCCGGGGCGTTCAACAGCTCCAGGCGCACGCCACGGTCCTGCTGGTGGATGCGCACCTCGAAATCCTTGTAGGCATCGAGGATGGTCTTGGCGTTGTCGATTTGGGCGCCGGTATTGAGGATGGCCAGGGCGCACTGGCGGAAGAGGGTGTAGACGCTGCCGGAGCCGGCCTGGCTCAGCTGTTGCACTTCACGTTGGGAGAGGGTCTCGAGACTGCCCTTGGGGCTTACCGAGGCATTGATCACGTGTCTTTGCGGCATTTCAGATTCCATGGCTGGGATGCGAGGGCATCCGGGGGTGAAAGTCGCCGAGCGCTTTCCCGCGCTGGCGCAGTCGGCCACCGCTCGCTGCCGGGCGAGGACGGGCCGGGAGGGGGATTCTACGCAACCTGTGCGGTACCCGCGCAACGGGCATCCCCTGTGACAAGCCTGGACAGCCTTTGGTTGCAGGGCGAGGAACGCCGATGCACGGTCGCACCGCCCGTCCGTGTTGCCCCGCACGGCAGTGGACAGCCGCTGCGCTGCGATTATTCTGGCGCCATTCATTCGACCCTTGCGGACCCCTCCCATGACCCTCACGCCCGACGACATCGCGCGGCTGTTCGAGCTCTACCTGCCCGACCATGCCTGCAGCGTCACCCGCCAGGAGGACGGTGCCTTCACCCTGCAGTTCACCCACCGCAGCCGCCACGACGTGCTCACCGTCCCCGGCCTGGCGGCCAGTCAGTTGGCCTCGGCCGGACTCATAAAGCGCCTCAGTCTCGGCCTGGCCGAGGAGTTCGCCGCCGCCGCCCGCAGCCACCTGGCCTTCCGCCTCGCCTGAAGGCAAGCCGGCCCCGGCCCTGTAGAATCACCGCCCTGATCGCAATGAGGGCGGATGGTGGAGCTGCAACAGGGGTTCGTGCTGACCCGACACTGGCGCGACACGCCGTCCGGCACCGAAGTGGAGTTCTGGCTGGCCACCGACGCCGGTCCGCGCCGCGTGCGCGTGGCGCCCCAGGTGTCGGTGGCCTTCATCCCCGCCGAGCAACGCCAGGCCGCCGAAGCCCTGTTGCGCGAGGAGCGGGGCGTCGAGCTGCGCCCCCTGGCCCTGCGTGACTTCCACCGACGCCCGGTGCTGGGCCTCTACTGCACCCAGCACCGCCAGTTGATCGCCCTGGACAGGGCACTGCGCCAGGCCGGCGTCGACGTCTACGAAGCCGATATCCGCCCGCCGGAGCGCTACCTGATGGAGCGCTTCATTACCGCGCCGGTGCTGTTCGGCGGTCGCGACGACGGCCAGGGCCTGCTGCTGGACGCCCAGCTCAAGCCCGCCCCCGACTACCGCCCGCGCCTGCGCCTGGTGTCCCTGGACATCGAGACCACCGAGTACGGCGAGCTGTACTCCATCGCCCTGGAAGGCTGCGGCCAGCGCCAGGTGTACATGCTTGGCCCACCCAACGGCGACGCAAGCGGCGTGGACTTCGACCTCGCCTGGTGCGACAGCCGTGCCGAGCTGCTGGAGTGCCTCAACCGCTGGCTGGCCGAGCACGACCCGGACGCCATCATCGGCTGGAACCTGGTGCAGTTCGACCTGCGCGTACTCAACGACCACGCCCGCAGGCTCAAGGTGCCGATGCGCCTCGGGCGCGGCGGCGACGTCATGGGCTGGCGCGAGCACGGCAGCCGCAGCAACCACTACTTCGCCGACGCCGCCGGGCGCCTGATCATCGACGGCATCGAGGCCCTGCGCTCGGCCACCTGGAACTTCGCCTCCTTCAGCCTGGAGAACGTCGCCCAGGAGCTGCTGGGGGAGGGCAAGGCCATCGACGACCCCTATCACCGCATGGACGAGATCAACCGCATGTTCGCCGAGGACAAGCCGGCCCTGGCCCGCTACAACCTCAAGGACTGCGAGCTGGTCACGCGCATCTTCGAGCACACCCGGCTGCTGGACTTCCTGCTGGAGCGGGCCAGCGTCACCGGCCTACCGGCCGACCGCAGCGGCGGCTCGGTGGCGGCCTTCACCCACCTGTACCTGCCGCCCATGCACCGCCAGGGCTTCGTCGCGCCGAACCTGGGGGAGAAGCAGCCCGAGGCCAGCCCTGGCGGCTTCGTCATGGATTCCCGCCCGGGCCTCTACGACTCGGTGCTGGTGCTGGACTACAAGAGCCTCTACCCCTCGATCATCCGCACCTTCCTGATCGACCCGATCGGCCTGGTGGAAGGGCTGCACGACCCCCGTGACGAGGCCTCGGTGGAGGGCTTTCGCGGGGCCCGTTTCTCCCGCACCCAGCATTGCCTGCCGGCCATCGTCGAGCGCGTCTGGCAGGGACGCGAGGCGGCCAAGCGCGAGGGCAATGCGCCGCTGTCCCAGGCGCTGAAGATCATCATGAACGCCTTCTACGGCGTGCTCGGCTCCAGCGGCTGTCGCTTCTTCGACACCCGCCTGGCCTCGTCCATCACCCTGCGCGGCCACGCGATCATGCGGCGCACCCGCGAACTGATCGAAGCCCAGGGGCACCAGGTGATCTACGGCGACACCGACTCCACCTTCGTCTGGCTTGGCCGCGCCCATGAGGAAGCCGAGGCGGTGGCCATCGGCAAGGCCCTGGTGGCCGGGGTGAACCAGTGGTGGCGCGAGCACCTGGCCCGCGAGTTCGGGCTCACCAGCGCCCTGGAGCTGCAGTTCGAAACCCACTACCAGCGCTTCCTCATGCCCCGCATCCGTGGCGCGGAGGAGGGCAGCAAGAAGCGCTACGCCGGCCTGGTGCGCCGTGATGGCCGCGAGGACATGGTGTTCAAGGGCCTGGAGACGGTGCGCACCGACTGGTCGCCCCTGGCTCAGCGTTTCCAGCAGGAGCTGTACCTGCGGGTGTTCCGCGGCGAGCCCTGGCAGGCCTGGGTGCGTGACTACGTGCAGCGCACCCTCGCCGGCGAGCTGGACGACCTGCTGGTGTACCGCAAGCGCCTGCGCCGCCGGCTCTCCGACTACCAGCGCAACGTCCCGCCCCATGTGCGCGCCGCGCGCCTGGCGGACGAGCACAACCAGGCCCTGGGGCGTCCACGGCAGTACCAGAGTGGCGGCTGGATCAGCTACGTCATCGCCCTCGCCGGGCCCGAGCCGCTGGAGGCCCGGCGCACGCCCATCGACTACGAACACTACGTCAGTCGCCAGCTCAAGCCGGTGGCGGATGCCATCCTGCCCTTCGTCGGCGGCGACTTCGACAAGCTGCTGGACGGTCAGTTGGAGCTGTTCTGAGGGCAAACGGGACGCACCTCGCGACCCGTGCAAGCCGCCTATGGCGGCGCTTACGGGCCTCGCGTACTCTGGCGGGCATTTGCACTCAAGGAGCCAGAGCATGTACCAGGAAACCGTCACCCTGACCGTCAGCGCGGAACACCGGGGCCGCGAAACCGAGGCGGTGGACAACACCGGCGTCGACATCGGCCTGGAGTCCATTTCCCCCGGGCTGATGCGCGTTCACTTCAACGGCCAGCTGGACGCCCCCGACGAGCCCACCCACGTCTGCATCACCCTGGGCAACGGGCTGACCTACTACGGCCCCATCGCCGGCGGCGAAGCCAACGCCGAAGGCGGCTGGCTCACCTTCGAATGCGACATGATCGACCCCTCCCAGCTGGGTTGAGCCTCACTCCTCGTTGCGCCGGAGGCTGAGCAGTTCGCTGTAGGGCCCGACCGGCGCCTGCCCCGGGCGCTGGCGCGACGGGCGGATGTCGGTGATGACGTAGCCCAGCGCGCCTCCAGCCACCCCTCGATGCGGTCGATCGGGCGGGAAGGTGCGGGTAGGCCGGGTTGTTCCAGGGAGAGTATCGAGAAGGCGATGGCCTTGATGTTCGGCAGGCCTCGCGTGTTCATGCGCATGTACCGGGTTTCACCCCGACAAGCCATTCCATCCGTTCGCAGTCCCCTGCAACGGCCCGCGCCCTGACCAAAGGCGGGAGCCGTATCAGAATGCCGTTGCCGCGCAATGCTGGCGCCCTGGTGACAGGGCGCCGTCAGGGCGCGGGGCGTTCCACCAGTTGCGGTTGCAGCAGTTCGCCGAAGCGTCTTTTAAGGTCCTCCACCGGCTCCTGGTCATGAGCACGGCGCAGGCGTTGCACCGCCTCCGCCGGCCAGCCTTCGCGGCCCCAGGCTTCCAGTGCATTGAGGGCCATGTGGCGGTTGCGCACCACAGGGCTGCCCAGGGCCGTATCCAGCAGGTCCCAGCCCTGGCCGGGGAAGGCGCCCAGGCGCTGGACGATGAAGTCCAGGTCACCGTGGGCCTGGTACGCCAGGCCCAGCCCCAGGGCCGTGCCCGGCCCGCTGGCGATGGCCGCCAGGTCCAGGCGTTCGCGGGCCAGGTCCAGCACCTGGGCGATACGGGCCGGGTCGTCGCTCTGCATCAGGTGGTACCAGGCGCTGGAGCGGCCTTCGCGCTGGCGGGTCAGCCAGCGTTCCCAGCAGTCGATGCCGAGGAGGCCGGCGGCCTGGGCCGCTTCGTGGAAGCGTCTGTCATCGGCCTCGTCCAGGCCCTGGTTCACCAGGGCCGCCCAGCGTTCCGGCTGGCACAGCTCCCGCGCACGTCGGAGGATTTCCTCGCGCAGCGCCTCGCTCCAGCCATGCACATGCAGCAGGTTCCAGTCGGTATGGGGGCTCTCGATGAAGTCGGCGATCTGGGCGGCAACGATCAGATGGGCCAGGGCCCGTGGCGGGCGGCGGGCCAGGTGGTCGAGCAGCAGGAGCACCACCTCGGCGCCGTCGGCGTAGTCATAAATGTCCCGTGCCGGGCCGCCGGCCAGCAGGGCACCCACCAGTTCGTTGGCGGCATCCAGCAGGCCGTCGTCGACGTCCTGCCCGCTCAGCACCGCCAGCAGGTTGCCACCCACCGCGCAGGGGTAGGCGAGGTATTCCACCATGATCGCGTTGCGGTAACCCTCGCGCAGCAACCATTCCTGCACCTCGGGCGAGGGCGCCAGTGCCAGGCGTTCCACCAGGTGGATGCGGCCCCAGCCATGGACCTTGCGCGCCAGGCTCCACCAGGCGCGTTCGCGTTCCGGTGGCGCCAGGCTGCAGCCCAGGGCCACGGCGGCGTACAGGGTGAATTCCTCGTGCAGGCCGAAGGTGAGGAAAAGCTCGCGCTGGCTGCCGCTGTCCAGCGCGCCGAGCAGGGCCAGGGCGAACTTCACGGCGCCGCGATCCGGGCTGCTGCGCGCCAGCCACAGGGCCAGCGCGTGCAGCCGAGCGCGGGGCAGGCCGGGGCGGGCCAGCAGGCGTTCGATGAGTGGGTCGATGAAGGCCAGCACGCTGCCATCGGCCACCTGCTGGTAGAGCCGAGGCAGGTTCGGCGTCGGGTCGTCCAGCGTGGCCAGCAGCAGGTCGTGGATGGCCTGGGCGGCCTGCAGGTCATCGCCGGCGGCGTGGTGGCCGAGTACGCCGTCCAATGCGCCGGGTGCCCAGCTCAGCCCGTCACCGTCCCCGGCGTCTTCGTCGGGCAGTTCGAGGCCGCCGGCGGGCAGGCCTTCGGCGGCCTCGGCATAGGGCCGGAGGACGCTGTACAGGCTGGGCCGGGCCGGGTCCCAGGGGATGGGGTAGCCCTGGGTCTGGCCCTTGTCGTCGCGGACGATGCGGAAGAAGGAGGCGATCCAGTTTTTCATCGGGAAGGGGCGTGGTGGCAAACCACTCCTCTTACCTGAAGCCCCCGGCGCGGGCAATCGCCACGTGCCGGGAGCCCGACGCAATCCACAACCCCACCGACGAGCGTCAGGCGGTGCGCTGGCGAACCTGCTCCAGCAAGGCCTGCAGCACCCCGCGCAGGGCGTCCAGGGCCGCTGGCCGGTGCTCGTCCTCCGCACGGCGCAGGCCCTCGCAGGCCTTCATCAGGGCTGGCGAATCGATGGTGCAGGCCAGCCCGCCGAGGCGGTGGGCGGTCTGCGCCACGTAGCGCTCGGTGCTGGTGCCGTCGGGGATCTGGCCCAGGCGTTCCAGTTCGTCCCCCAGGTTGCGCCGCAACTCTTCCATCAGGGTCGCCAGCAGGGTCGGGTCGGCGCCGCGGATGCCTTCCAGGTGACCGAGATCGAACAGTGCGCCCGGCTGTTCTGCCGTGGCCTCGGCATCGGGTTCGGCCTGGGCCTGGCAGGCCAGGGCTTCGGCCAGGCGGCCGAGGGTCACCGGCTTGACCATCAGATCGTCCATGCCGGCTTCGCGGCAGCGTTGGGCCTCGTCGGCCAGGGCGCTGGCGGTGTAGCCGACGATGCGCAGCCGGGGGCGCTGGTCCTGAGCCTCGCGGTCACGCACTGCACCGGTGAGGGCGTAGCCGTCCATGTCCGGCATGTTGCAGTCGGTGATCAGCAGGTCGAAGGCTTCTTCCTCCAGGGCAGCCAGAGCGCTGTCGCCGTCGCCAACGAAGCGCGCCTGGTGACCCAGGGCTTCCAGTTGCTGCACCAGTACCAGCCCGTTGATCGACAGGTCGTCCACCACCAGGGCGCGCAGCGCGCGCGTAGCGCCGGCGGCCTCCACCACCGGGGCTTCCAGTGGCTCGGCGGCGGCCTCCCAGGCAGCGGGGAGTTCCACACCCACTTCGCAGCCCTGGCCGGGCTCGCTTTCCAGCCACAGGCGGCCACCCATCAGGCCCACCAGGTGGCGGCAGATGCTCAGCCCCAGCCCGGAGCCGCCGTAGTGGCGAGCGGTTTGAGCGCCGCCCTGCTGGTAGGGCTCGAGGATGCGGTCCTGCATGTGGCGGGGAATGCCGATGCCGGTGTCGCTGACCATCAGCACCAGGCGCGATTGTCCCGGCGCGGTGTCTTCGACCCGGGCCACCAGGCGCACCCGGCCGTGGGCAGTGAACTTCACGGCATTGCCCAGCAGGTTGAACAGCACCTGACGCAGGCGCAGTGGATCGAGCCGGTAGCGGCGATCGGCCGGCAGTTTGCAGTCCAGTTCCAGCTCCAGGCCCTTGCTGCGCGCCTGGGCGCCGAACAGGTCGAGCGCGCCACGCAGCAGCGGCAGCGGCGCCACCGGTTCGAAGGCCAGTTGCATGCTGCCGTTCTCGATGCGGTCCAGGTCGAGGATGTTGCCGATCAGGGCGATCATCGAGGTCGCCGACTGCTGGGCGATGCGCAGGTTCTCGGACGGTGTGGCCTGGGCGCGGGCCTCCAGTTCCAGCAGGCCGACCAGGGCGTTGAGCGGGGTGCGCAGCTCGTGGCTCATGGTGGCGAGGAAGCGCCCTTTGGCAGCGCTGGCCTGCAGCGCGTCACGGCGGGCCTCGCGCAGCTCGGTCTCCAGGGCCTTGCGGTCGCTGATGTCGATCCAGCCGCCGAGCAGGCCCTGCAACTGGCCGCCGGCGCTGTAGAAGGGCACCACCCACTGGTAGAGATCGTGCTCGCGGCCGTCGATCTCGATGCGACCGTCGAAGAAACGCGGCTGGCGGTTCTGTTGCAGCAGTTGGTACTCCGCCTCCATGGCCTGGGCCAGGCTCGCCGGGGTGATGCCCTGCTGGCGCACGGTGGTGCCGCGCAGTTGCTCGAGGTCGCAGCCGAAGAACTGCTCGTAGGCGCGGTTGCAGGTGCTCAGGCGCCCCTGCAGGTCACGCACGTAGAGCGGCGTCGGCAGGCCGTTGAGCAGGGAGAACTGGAAGGCCAACTGGTCGCTGAGTTGTCCCTGGGCCTCGCGGCGCTGTTGGATTTCCCGGCGCAGGCGCCAGTTCCACAGCAGCGACAGGGCCACCACCACCAGGGCCAGGATCGACAGGTGCCAGAAGTCCTCCGGCAGGCGCTCCAGCCAGCCGTTGGCGGGGGCAGCGAGCAATTTGATGCCATCACCGAATTCGCCGCTCTGGGCCAGTGAACCGAGCAGCTTGTCGAGAATGCCGCGCAGCTCCGGCACCTGTCCGCTGACCGCCAGCATCTGTGCCGGGGCTGCCGCTTCCACGCGCTGGCCCAGGCGCAATCCCTGGCGCTCCAGCCACTGCTGGTGGCTGGGGTTGCCGCCGAGGTTGTCCAGGCTGGCGTCGACCTCGCCCAGGCGCACCCGCTCCATGGCCTGGGGTGCGTTCTCGGTACGCACCAGGATGATCGCGGGGTAGCGCTTTTCCAGGTAGTCGATCAGCGGATGGTGCCGGGGCAGGGCCAGGCGGCGGCCGGTCATGGCTTCCAGGGAGCTGGGGGAACTGGCGTCCTGGCGGACCACGAAGGCCCAGCCGCGTGCGCCGAAGGGCTCGGTGTAGAGCACGCCGGGGCTCGCGCTGCCGTCGAGGGTGCTGGCCAGGTCGGCCTCGCCCCGTGCCAGGCGTTGTCGGTCGCGGGCTGCACCTTCGCTGTCGAGCAGCTCCAATTGCAACTGATAGGTGTCGCCCAGTTGCTTCAGCAGCTCCAGGCCCAGGCCCGACCATTTGCCCCGGGCGTCGCGGAAGAAGTAGGGCGGCGCCTCGTCGAGGATCAGCCGCAGGCGGGGTTGCCGGTCCAGCCAGCCTTCCTGGGCGCTGTCCAGGGCGAAGGCACCGGTGGGCGAGAACAGACGCGGCGCTTCGGTCCAGTGGGCGAGGATGATTTCGCGCTGGTGTTCGTCGAGGGTGCCGAGCACGTAATCCACCAGCGTCAGCAGGCGAGTGTCTTCGGCGCGGCTGGCGAAGCTGAAGCCACCACTGGAGAGGTTGGCGGCGAACTTGTTCTGCAGGGCTGCACCGGGCCGGGCGCGCATGTGGTGATCCACCCGCAGCTTGTCGCCGATGAAGGCATCGGCCTTGCCACTGAGCACCTGGTCAAAGCCTTCGGCGGTGCTGCGCACAGTCTCCAGGTGGGCAGCGGGGTAGGCGTTGCGCACCTGCTCGGGGTCCAGGTACTGGGACAGCACCAGCACGCGCTTGTCGGCCAGGTCCGGCGGCAGGCAGGGGTCGTCGCGGCGGCCGAGGATGATCGGGGTGTCGTCCAGGTAGGGGCGGCTGTAGGCCAGCCCGGGCTCGCGCCGCTCGTACCCGGTGACGCGGGTCAGCAGGTCGACTTCGCCGGCCTTGAGGCCCCGGATGGCGGCCTCGACGCTGGGAAAGGGGACTTCCTCGATGCTGCGCCCGACGAAGGCGCCGATCCGCGCCAGGTAGTCGTGGGTGATGCCGCGCAGCATGGCGCTGCCGGGGTACTGCGGCCACTGGCTGATGGGCCGCACCACCGCCACGCGCACCGGGTGCTCGGGCAGGCCGGCGCCCAGTTCGGCGAGCTGGGCCAGGTCCAGCGGTGGCGAGGCGCCGGCAGGGGCGTGCCAGCCCGGGCCTGCCAGCAACGCCAGCAGGGCGAGCAGCGCCAGCGCGCGCCGCTTCAGCACAGCCCGGCTTCCTGGATGTAGTGGAACAGCCCGGCATTGGTGTCGATGCCCAGCTTGCGCATGGCGCTGCTCTTCTGCGCGCTGATGGTCTGCTTGCTGCGATTGAGGTGCAGGGCGATCTCGCCGATGGCCATGCCGCTGCCGTACAGGCGCAGCACTTCCGCCTCACGGGGGGAAAGCTCCTCGGCGCTGGCCAGGGGCTTGCCGTGCTCGGCTTCGCTTTCGCCCAACTGGCGGCGGATCGACTCGGAGAGGAACGGGCGGCGCAGGCTGGCACGCAGCGCGCGGGGCAGGTCGGCCAGCAGGCCGCGCTTGCTTACCAGGCCCTGGATGCCCAGCCGCAGCAGGGAGCTGGCCAGGGCGGCGTTGTCGAGCATGGTGACGACGATGATGGCCATCTGCGGATAGCGGTTGCGCAGGTGTTGCACCAGGCGCAGGCCGTCGGCCTGGCGGCTGTCCGGCATCATCAGGTCGGTGATCAGCAGGTCGCAGGCCTGCCGGTCCAGGAGTTGGTAGAGGCCGTCGACGTCATAGGCCTCGCCGACGATGGCAAGGTCGGGTTCGTCGGCCAGAAGGGCGCGCAGGCCGATCAGGGTGATCGGGTGGTCATCGACTATGACGGTTCTCAGAGTCATGCATGGCCTCGGCTCGGATGGGGGCGGGGCGCATGTTAGTGACTCGCGGCGTTCAGAAAAGGGGCGGAGCCCGTCATTGGGCCGGATTAAGTAATGCCCTTCTATTTCGTAGGAAAAACCCTACATTTACAGGCTTAATCGGAAAAATCTCGTTGCGTTCGAGGTGGAGGCCGGGCGGCACTCCACCCCGCCCGTCACTCGGGGGTGCCGCCCGGGTTGGCCACGATGGCGCTGTCCAGCGCAGCGATCATCGAATCCACCAGGCCCGGCTGCTGCTGTTCGCTGGCATCGCGTACCGGAGCCAGGCCGGCCACCCGGGCCGGTGCCTCGGGGTGGCCGTGGTCGGCGGCCACGGCGAACCAGGCGTAGGCCTCCAGCTCGGGTTGCAGGGACGGGTAGGTGCCGTCGAGCAGGCGCTGGCCGTAGTCGTACATCGCCTGCGGGTCACCGGCGAGGGCCTGGCGCTTGGTGGCTTCCGCCTCGGCCTCGCGGGTGACCGGTTCCGCGTCGAGGGCGATGGCGGTGGCGTCGCGTTCGGCAGGGGCCACCGGGTCGCTGGCCAGGCAGGGCAGCCCCGGTTGCTCGGCGCTGGCCGGCAGCGGCTGGCCGGCGTCCTGCTGCTGAGCCATCTGGTACAGCGCGGTGGCGATGCGGTCGCCGGCGGCGCTGGCCACCTTCAACTGGGCCAACCCGCGTTCGCGGTCGGCCAGGTCGGGCTGGCAGGTGCCGAGGTAGAGCAGGCTCAACTCGCGCAGGGCCCGGTCGTTGGTGCGCGCGGCCTTCTCCAGCAGGCGCTTGCCGTAGTCCAGGTCCAGCGGTACGCCGGTGCCACGCAGGTAGTTCCAGGCCAGCACCCGGCTGGCCTCGGCGTTGCCCAGGGCATCGGCCTGGCTGAGGTGGTTGAGGGCCTGGGCCGGGTCGGCGGGCACGCCGTTACCCACCAGGTAGTGATGGGCCAGTTCGTAATGGGCGCGGCCGTTGCCGGCGTCGGCGGCCTGCAGCAGCAGTTGCAGGGCGGTTTCCTTGTCGCCCTGCTGGTCGGCGAGCACGGCCTGGGCCAGGGTTTCGGCGGCCGGCTCGACACGGGGCCTGACCAGACGGGTACGGCCCTTGATCTCGGTGGCGGGGGCCTCCACCACCCACACCAGCGGTGCCTCATAGCTGGGCACGCCGTAGACCGGGTTCTCCGGTGGCAGGGGGCGGTTGCCGCTGAGAACGGCGGGTTTGGAGTGGAGCGGTTGGAAACCGGAGCTGCAGCCGGCGATGAACAGGGCGGCGAGCAGCAGGGAGAGGCGCGGATTCATGGCGTGACAGAAGGGGATACGGCTCGAAAGGCGCATAGCATTCCAGACTGTGGCGCGCCTTCCAAGGCGTCTGTGCCGCCGGTTCGCATTCCGTGCGCGGGGGAGCCGTCATCGTCCCCCGGCGGCCGGGGGCGTCAGCCGTTGATCAGGTTGCGCAGGCGGATGTCCTGGAAGCTGAGGGGGATCGACCCCGGCTCCTTCTCTTCCTTCTGCTGTTGCTGCTGCAGGGCGTTCAGCTCGGTCATGCGCTGGGCGATCATCTTCTCCACCTGCTCGCGCTTCTCCGGTGGCATTTTTTCCAGATCCTCCTCGGTCAGTCCCATCTGCTTGAGGATCTTGTCGCGGATCTTCTCCGAGTCGGTCTTCTCCATGTAGGCATGGAACTCCTGGGAGGCCTTGCTGGCGACGGGTTTCTCGACGCTGGCCGCCGCGCGCTCGGCGTCGGGGTAGACCTCGTCGCGGACGCGCTCGCCGTTGTTCTGCAGGTCCACCTTGAGGCGGGCGAAGGCTTCGTCGTAGGCCGCATCGCGCTGGGCTGCTCGCGTGTCGGGGGCTGGGGTGTTCTGGCGCAGGGTACGGGCGGTTGGCGCCGGTGCGGGATCGCTGGTTGCGGCTGCCTGGCCGCGGCTGACGAGCCGTGCGCTGGCGGTGACATCGCGCGAGCGGGTGGGGTCGACGGAGAACAGGCCCATGGTGATTCCCTCCGGAAAATTCCTTGTCGGGGGCCGGGTAGCAAGCGCTGTGCCATGGGCTGGAGCGCCCGTTCCAGGGCCTTCACCCACTCCGCAGAGAGGATCGGGCGGCAACGGCCTGCCGCAGGCGACCGTGGCCTTGCCGCTCGGGTAGACTGCGCCGCGAATTCCCGGGAGGAGTCCCATCATGGATGCGCTGTCGCCGCTGGCGGCCTACGAAGACGCACTGGCCCGTCAGGGCTTTGCCGAGGACCCGGCGCAACGCCGCGCCGCCACGCTGCTGGAGGTTTGCCAGCAGGCCCTGCAGGCCGGCGAGCCGAGGGTGCGGGGCGTGTACCTGTGGGGGCCGGTGGGGCGCGGCAAGACCTGGCTGATGGACCGCTTCCACGCCAGCCTGTCGGTGTCCGCCCGGCGCCAGCACTTCCACCACTTCATGCGCTGGGTGCACCAGCGGCTGTTCGCCCTGACCGGCACGCCGGACCCGCTGCTCGCCCTGGCCCGTGAGCTGGCCACCGAGGTGCGGGTGCTGTGCTTCGACGAGCTGTTTGTCAGCGACATCGGCGATGCGCTGATCCTCGGGCGGCTGCTGCAGGCGATGTTCGACGAGGGCGTGACCCTGGTGGCCACCTCCAACCAGCTGCCTTCGCAGTTGTATGCCGACGGCTTCAACCGTGACCGCTTCCTGCCCGCCATCGCCGCCCTGGAGCGACACACCGACGTCGTGGAAGTGGACGGCGGTCAGGACCACCGCCTGCACCCGGGCGCCGTGACCCAGCGCTATTGGGTGGCCGAGCCGGACGCCCTGGCCGGGGTGTTCCGCACCCTGAATGGCGATGCACCGGCCACCGATGCGCCGCTGCAACTGGCCCACCGCGAGGTGACGGTGCGCCTGCGCGGCGAGGGCGTGCTCTGGTGTGACTATGCCCACCTGTGCGAGGCACCCCTGGCGGCGCTGGATTTCATCGAGCTGTGCGACCGCTTCCCGGCCATCCTCCTCGGCGCGGTGCCGGTGCTGGGTGCAGCCGAGCGGGAAGGGCGCATCGCCCGTGGCACCGAGGACGCTGCCGAGAAGGTCGCCGCCGGCGACCGCCAGTTGCCGCGCCTGTCGCCCAAGGACGACGGCGTGCGCCGCTTCATCGCCCTGGTGGATGAGTGCTACGACCGCCGGGTGCCGCTCTACCTGGAGGCTGCCGTGCCGCTGGAGGCGCTCTACACCGAGGGCGGGCTGGCCTTCCCCTTCCGCCGTACCCTGAGCCGTCTGCGGGAGATGCAGATGACGCGATTCGCATGAGCCCCCGTAGGATGTGGTGAGCTCGCGAACCGCATCGTTCCGGTCCCGATCCTTGGTCCGCGATCCCAGGGCTTGTCTTTCGTCAAATGGGGCTCGCCCGGGAAGGCGAGACGGAGTCGGTAATCGACTTGACCCCATAACAACGGCGCTGGAGCCAGCCAAAAAAGACCGGCCACAGGGCCGGTCGAATCGCTCACGGAGAATCGAGGCTGATCAGGCGCCTTCCGGGCGCTTGAGCACCAGGGTGAGGATGTCGTAGCTGGCCACCAGCTCGCCGTGCTGGTTGGTGACCTCCACGTCCCAGGCGACCACACCCTGGGGTTCGCCTTTGGGGCTCTTCTTGCCCTGGTCGATCTTGCGTTTGCAGGTCAGGCGCGCCTGGAGGGTGTCGCCGATACCCACCGGCTCGATGAAGCGCAGGGTGTCCAGGCCGTAGTTGGCCAGCACCGGGCCGGGTGCGGGGGAGACGAACAGGCCGGCGGCAGCGGAGAGCACGAAGTAGCCATGGGCGATGCGCTTGCCGAATTGGGAGTCCCGGGCCGCCAGTTCGTCGAAGTGCATGTAGAAGTGGTCGCCCGAGAGGCAGCCGAAGTTGACGATGTCCGCCTCGGTGACGGTGCGGCGGTGGGTCAGCAGCGACTCGCCGATCTGCAGCTCGTCGAACCAGCGGCGGAACGGGTGCACCTCGGTCTCGATCACCCGGGCGCCGCGCACGTGCTCGCGGGTGACGGCGGCCAGCATGCTCGGCGAGCCCTGCACGGCGGTGCGTTGCAGGTAGTGCTTCACCGCGCGCAGGCCGCCCAGCTCCTCACCGCCGCCGGCGCGGCCGGGGCCGCCGTGCTTGAGCATCGGCAGCGGCGAGCCGTGGCCGGTGGATTCGGCGGCGGCCTCGCGGTCGAGGATGTGCAGGCGGCCGTGCAGGGCGCCCATCACCGGCACCACGCGGGCGGCGATGGCCGGGTCCTTGGTGACCAGGCTGGCCACCAGGCTGCCTTTGCCTCGGGCGGCGAGGGCGACGGCTTCGTCCAGGTCCTCGTAGGCCATCAGGGTGCTCACCGGGCCGAAGGCCTCGATGTCGTGGGCGCCGCCCTCGGCGTGCGGGTCGCGGGCGCGCAGCAGGGTGGGGGCGAAGAAGGCGCCTTCGGCCACGCCCTCGCCACGGGGGGTGAAGCCGTCGCGGGCGCCGAACAGCAGCTCGCTGCCGGTCAGCAGGGCGCTCACCCGCTCGGCGACGTCCGCCTGCTGGGCATGGGAGGCGAGGGCGCCCATCTTCACGCCCTCCACCGACGGGTCACCCACCACCACCTTGGCCAGGCGCTCGCGCAGGCGTTCGGCCACGGCGTCGATGTGCTTCGCCGGGACGATGGCGCGGCGGATGGCGGTGCACTTCTGCCCGGCCTTGACGGTCATCTCGCGGGCCACTTCCTTGACGAAGAGGTCGAACTCCGGGTCGTCCGGGGTGATCTCCGGGGCGAGGATGGCGCAGTTCAGCGAATCCGCCTCGGCATTGAAGGGGATGGAGTGGCGCACCAGGTTGGCGTTCACCCGCAGCTTGGCAGCGGTGTCGGCAGAGCCGGTGAAGGTCACCACGTCCTGGCCCTGGAGGCGGTCCAGCAGGTCGCCGGTACTGCCGATCACCAGTTGCAGGCTGCCTTCCGGGAGCAGGCCGGACTCGTGCATCAGGCGCACGGTGGCCTCGGTCAGGTAGCTGGTGGCGCTGGCCGGTTTGACGATGCAGGGCATACCGGCGAGGAAGGTGGGGGCGAACTTTTCCAGCATCCCCCAGATGGGGAAGTTGAAGGCGTTGATGTGCACCGCCACGCCGCCGCGCGGCACCAGGATGTGGCTGCCGGCGAACTGGTTGTGCTTGCCCAGGGGCAGGGCCGGGCCTTCGTGGACGAGGTTGCCGGAGGGCAGCTCGCGGGCGCCGACGCCGGCATAGGCGAACAGGGTGCCGGTGCCGCCCTCGATGTCGATCCAACTGTCGGCACGGGTGGCGCCGGTGTGGTGGGAGAGGGCGTAGAGCTGCTCCTTGCGCTCGTTGAGGTACAGCGCCAGGGCCTTGAGGCGCGCGGCGCGCTGCTGGAAGTCCAGGGCCATGAGCGCCGGGATGCCGCGGGTGCGGCCGAAGTCCACGGCTTCGGCGAAGTCCGGCGTTTCTTCATGGGTGCGGAACAGCGGTTGCCCGTTGAGGGCGCTGCGCAGCACCTGGGCACCGTGCTGGCCGATCCAGCGGCCGCCGATGAAGCTCTGCAGGGTGGGGGCGTTGCTCATGGGGATTCTCCGTGAAAAAGGCCGGCACTCCGGGTGCCGGCTGGGTCTCGTGGGTGGCGCAACCAGAGGGCCAGGGTGGCGAGCCGCGGTGTGGTCCGGTTGAGGCGTTTCATTGTTGTTGTGTCCGTCAAGCCGTCGGGTCAGTGGCGGCTGGCAGCGGCGGCGCCGATGCCGGTCATGGAGCGGATGAACTGCGCGAGGTAGCGGCCGCGTTCCTGCCGGGCGCGCTCGGAGGCGTCCGTCACCGAGAACGCCCAGGCACTGAAGAAGGCCAGGCCCATGGAGAACAGCGCCGGGTTGGAGTAGGGGAACAGCGGCGTTTCGTGGTGCAGCACGTTGACCCACACCGCCGGGCTGAGCACCAGCAGGACGATGGCCGAGAGCAGCCCGGCGACGCTGCCGGCGACCGCGCCACGGGTGGTCAGGCCCTTCCAGAACATGGAGAGGAACAGCACCGGGAAGTTGACCGAGGCGGCGATGGCCAGCACCAGGCCGGAGAGGAAGGCGATGTTCTGCGACTCGAAGAGCAGCCCGAGGAGCACCGCCAGCACGCCGATGCCGAGGGTGGCGATGCGCGAGACGCGCATTTCCTCACGCTCGCTGGCCTTGCCCTTGCGCACCACGCAGGCATACAGGTCGTGGGACACGGCGGAGGCGCCGGACAGCGCCAGCCCGGCCACCACCGCGAGGATGGTGGCGAAGGCCACGGCGGAGATGAAGCCGAGGAACAGGCTGCCGCCCACCGCGTGGGACAGGTGCACCGCGACCATGTTGCCGCCGCCGATGATGGCGCCGGCCGCGTCGCGGAACTCGGAGTTGGTGCCGACCATGACGATGGAGCCGAAGCCGACGACGATCAGCAGCAGGTAGAAGTAGCCGATGAAGCCGGTGGCGTAGAACACGCTCTTGCGCGCTTCACGGGCGTCGCTGACGGTGAAGAAGCGCATGAGGATGTGCGGCAGGCCGGCGGTGCCGAACATCATGCCGAGCCCCAGGGAGATGGCGTCGACGGGGTTCGACAGCAGCCCGCCCGGCGCCATGATCGCGGTGCCCTTGGCGTGCACCTCGGTGGCGGCGGCGAACATCGCCTCGGTGCTGAAGCCGAAGTGCCGGAGCACCATGAAGGCCATGAAGCTGGTGCCGGAGAGCAGCAGCACCGCCTTGATGATCTGCACCCAGGTGGTGGCCAGCATGCCGCCGAAGGTGACGTAGCAGACCATCAGCGCGCCCACCAGCAATACCGCCTGCAGGTAGCTGAGGCCGAACAGCAGTTCGATCAGCTTGCCGGCGCCGACCATCTGCGCCACCAGGTACATCAGCGCCACGGTGAGGGTGCCGAAGGCCGCGGTGATGCGGATCGGGCTCTGTTCCAGGCGGTAGGACACCACGTCGGCGAAGGTGAACTTGCCCAGGTTGCGCAGGCGTTCGGCGATCAGGAAGAGGATGATCGGCCAGCCGGCGAGCACGCCCAGGGCGTAGAGCAGGCCGTCGTAGCCGTTCATGAACATCATCGCGGAGATGCCGAGGAAGGACGCCGCGCTGATCATGTCGCCGGCGATCGCCAGGCCATTCTGGAAGCCGGTGAGGCCGCCACCGGCGGTGTAGAAGTCGGCGGTGGAGCGGGTGCGCAGGGCGGCCCAGCGGGTGATGCCGAGGGTGAACACGACGAAGGCCAGGAACATGTAGATGGCCGTCCAGTTCAGCGGGCGGCTGGCATCGGCGGCGAAGGCCAGCGGCGAGGCCAGCAGGCCGGCGCCGAGCAGCAGGGAGGCGAGCGCTTTCATGGGGCGAGCACCTTTTTGACCTTGTCGTTGAGCGGGTCGATGACGCTGTTGGTCTTCGAGACGTAGATACCGGTGAGGGCGAACGACAGCAGGATCACGCCGACGCCCACCAGCATGCCGACGCTGGTGACGCCGCCACTGAGGGACTGGCCGAGCACGCCGGGGGCGAAGGCCACCAGCAGCACGAAGCCGTAGTAGATGACCAGCATGGCGCCGGTGAGGGACCAGGTCAGGCGCTGCTTGCGCCGGACCAACTGAATGAAATCCGGGTGCTGCCGGATGCGTTCGAGGTCGTGCGGGGTCATGGGTGCTCTCTCTTGTTGTGGTTGTAGAGGCGGTGCAACGCAGGTGAAGCGGGTGGAGCTGTGTCCTCACGGAGCGAGTCGGTTCAGGGCTGGTCGAAGTCGAGGACGACCCTGTCGCTGGCCGGGTAGGACTGGCACGAGAGCACGTAGCCGGCGGCCACTTCGTAGTCCTCCAGGGCGAAGTTGCTGTCCATCTCCACCTCGCCTTCGATGACCTTGCACTTGCAGGTGGAGCACACACCTGCCTTGCAGGAGTAGGGCAACTCCAGGCCCTGGGCGTTGCCGGCTTCGAGCAGGCTCTGGGTGTTGCGCGGCAGGTCGAAGCTCAGGGCGCGGCCGTCGCTGATGACGGTGACCTGGCTGCTGGCGCTGTTGGCGGCACGGGCGGCTTCGCGGGCCTCGCGGCGGGCGGCGGCGCCCTCGCTGGCGAAGAGTTCGAAATGGATGCGTTCGGCGGCCAGGCCGTGGCCCTGCAACTGGTCGCGGACGGTCTCGGTCATGGCCTGCGGACCGCAGATGAAGGCGGCATCCAGGGCCTTCACGTCGATCCAGCGGGCGAACAGTTGGCCGCATTTGTCGGCGTCGATGCGGCCGTTGTAGAGGTCCACGTCCTGCTGCTCGCGGCTGAACACGAAGATCAGGTTGAGGCGCTGGAGGAAGCGGTTCTTCAGGTCCTCCAGTTGTTCGCGGAACAGCGCGGAGGCGCTGGAGCGGTTGCCGTAGAGCAGGGTGAAGCGGCTGCGGGGCTCGCGCTCGAGGGTGGTCTTGATGATCGACAGGATCGGCGTGATGCCGCTGCCGGCCGCCACGGCGAGGTACTGGCCGTGGCGGGCCGGGTCGAGGGGCACGAAGAAGCGCCCGTCCGGCGGCATCACGTCCAGGCGCTGGCCGGGTTGCAGGCGCTCGTTGGCGAAGGTGGAGAAGCGCCCCCCGGCCACGCGCTTGATGGCCACGCGCAGTTCGCCGTCGCCGGTGCCGGTGCAGATGGAGTAGGAGCGGCGTACCTCCTCGCCATCCAGCTCGGTGCGCAGCACCAGGTACTGGCCCTGGGTGAAGTGGAAGGCTTCGGCCAGGCTCTCGGGGATGTCGAAGGCGATGGACACGGCGTCGCGGGTTTCCGGGCGCACGTCCTTGATGGTCAGGCTATGGAATTGGCTCATGTTCTCTCCTGCGGCTTGGCCGCGCGGGGGACGAAGGCGAGCGCCGCCGTTCGTGCTCGCCCGCCTAGATGCACTTGAAGTAATCGAACGGCTCCAGGCAGTCCCTGCAGCGGTGCAGGGCCTTGCAGGCGGTGGAGCCGAATTCGCTGAGCTGTTCGGTGTGGGCGCTGCCGCATTGCGGGCAGCGGATCTCCGGCGCCTCCCCGAGCAGGCTGCGTTTGCTGGCGCTGCCTTCGGGCGGGGCGATGCCGTAGGCGCGCAGCCGTTCGCGGCCTTCGGCGCTGATCCAGTCGGTGGTCCAGGCGGGCGTCAGGCGGCGCTCCAGACGCGGGACGAAGCCCGCCTGCAGCAGCGCCTGCTCGATGTCCCGCTCGATCACCTCGGTGGCCGGGCAGCCGGAATAGGTGGGCGTGACCACTACATGCAGCAGGCCGCCGTCGCGCTTCAGCGCCCGCACGATGCCGAGGTCGACCACGCTGACCACCGGGACTTCCGGGTCCATCACCGCGTCCAGCACCTGCCAGGCAAGGGTGATGTCGCCGGCACCCAGGGGCGCGCGGTCGCTGGCGATCAGCTCACCAGCTTGCATCGGGGTAGGCCCGCTGGAGGAACTGCATCTCGGCCAGCAGCAGGCCCAGGTGCTCGGTGTGCAGGCCCTTGCGACCGGAGAGGTAGAAGGGGCTGGCCGGCGCCGGTAACGGCAGGGTGGCACGGGCGAATACGTCGGCGACCTTGGCCTGCCAGCCGGCGGCGACCTGCTGCGGGTCGGGGGCGATGCCGGCTTCGAACAGGCGCCGCTCCACCTCGTCGGCATTCACCAGCTCGACGCTGAAGCGCCATAGCGCGCTCACGGCGGCGAGCATGCGTTGGTGGCTTTCCTCGGTGCCGTCGCCCAGGCGCTGCACCCATTCGCTGGAGCGGCGCAGGTGGTAGGTGACTTCCTTCAGCGCCTTGGCGGCGATGCCGGCAACCCGTTCGTCAGCGGAGGCGGAGAGGCCGTGCAGCACCTGGAAGTGCCAGGCATCGAAGAGGAACTGCTTGGTCATGGTGACGGCGAAGTCGCCGTTGGGCTGCTCCACCAGCAGCAGGTTGCGGTAGGCGCGTTCGTCCCGGCGGTAGGCGAGGTGGTCGGCGTCACGGCCGTCGTCCAGTAGTTCGGCGGCGTAGTCCAGCCAGTTGCGGGCCTGGCCCACCAGGTCGAGGCCGACGTTCATCAGCGCCAGTTCTTCTTCCAGGGCCGGGGCGCGGCCGCACCATTCGCACAGGCGTTGGCCCTGGATCAGGGCGCTGTCGCCGAGGCGCAGCAGGAGGTCGATGAGATCGTGCTTGGCAGTCATGGCAGGCGCCTCACATGTGGCCGACTTCGGCCGGCAGCTCGTAGAAGCTGGCGTGGCGGTAGACCTTGTCCTGGGAGGGGTCGAACAGCGGCTCCTTCTCGTCCGGGGCGGAGGCGGTGATCAGCGCGGAGGGCACCACCCAGAGGCTCACGCCCTCGTTGCGGCGGGTGTACAGCTCGCGGGCGTTGTCGATGGCCATGCGGGCATCGGCGGCGTGCACGCTGCCGACATGCTTGTGGTTGAGGCCGTGCTTGCTGCGCACGAACACTTCAAACAGGGTCCACTCACTCATGGGGCTATCTCCTCATGGGGCCGGGTCGTGCCGGCGCCCTTCTTGTCGTCAGGTCAGGCGGCGCTGCGTTCGCGCTGCTTGCGGGCATGGGCCACGGCGGCTTCGCGTACCCAGGCGCCATCCTCGATGGCCTTGCGGCGGGTGGCGAGGCGCTCGTGGTTGCAGGGGCCGTTGCCCTTGAGCACTTCGTAGAACTCGCTCCAGTCGATTTCGCCGAAGTCGTAGTGACCGCGCGCTTCGTTCCACTTCAGGTCCGGGTCGGGGGCGGTGCAGCCGAGGAACTCCAGTTGCGGCACGGTCTGGTCGATGAAGCGCTGGCGCAGCTCGTCGTTGCTCTGGCGCTTGATCTTCCAGGCCATGGACTGGGCGCTGTTGGGGGAGTCGGCGTCGCTCGGGCCGAACATCATCAGTGCCGGCCACCAGAGGCGGTTGATGGCGTCCTGGACCATGTCCCGCTGGGCCTGGTTACCGTGGCGCATCATGTGCAGGAGGATTTCGTAGCCCTGGCGCTGGTGGAAGGACTCCTCCTTGCAGATGCGCACCATGGCGCGGGAGTAGGGGCCGTAGGAGGTGCGCTGCAGCACCACCTGGTTGACGATCGCTGCGCCGTCCACCAGCCAGCCGATGGCGCCCATGTCGGCCCAGTTCAGTGTTGGGTAGTTGAAGATGCTGGAGTACTTCACCTTGCCGGCGTGCAGCTTGGCGACTTCCTCGTCGCGGCAGGCGCCGAGGGTCTCCATGGCGCTGTAGAGGTACAGGCCGTGGCCGGCCTCGTCCTGGATCTTCGCCATCAGTTGCAGTTTGCGCTTGAGGGTCGGCGCGCGGGTGACCCAGTTGCCTTCCGGCAACATGCCGACGATCTCGGAGTGGGCGTGCTGGGAAATCTGCCGGATCAGCGTCTGGCGGTAGCCGTCGGGCATCCAGTTCTTCGGCTCGATCTTGATCTCGGCGTCGATCCGCTCCTGGAAGGCGCGCTCCTCGGGCGACATCTCGTCTAGCGCCTTCACGCGCTTGGCGCCGGTTTCTACCAATTGTGCGTACATGCCGTTCTCCAGCCATGCAGGGTTCGTGGGAGGGCCATGGCGCTCTTTTTAAATGATACGAAATCAAATATCAAACATAAAAATATGTATCGTGTTCTGGTCGTGTATCGCTTTGCGGGTGGCTGGCTCCAATGCCTGAGCCGTACATGCTTCGTATTTCCTGGGCCTTGAGCGTGGTGTGACGCTCTGGGGCGAGGGTTTTGGTCGTTGGGTTGGGGGCGAAGGAGGTGTCTTGTTCCAGATTCTGTATCGTATTTTGCGATACGGAATGCTGCGCCGGTTTGTCGGCGAAAAAGCGGCATGGGGGCTCTGGTGGAGGTCGGGGCGCTGGTCTAGAGTCTTTGCCGACCAGCAAAAGGAGGGTGTGCGATGGGATGTCCGCAGGTGTGCAGCGGGGCGACGCTGCAATGCAGTTTCGGGGTGGCGCCGTCGGTGCTGAACGTGCTGCCGGTCAACCGGACGCTCACCAACAACATGCCGGCGGCGAACATCATGGATCACATCCCGCTGGTGAACATCATGCCCTTCGGCATGTGCCAGAGTCTGGCCAACCCCATGGTGGCCGCCGCCACCGCTGCCGCACTGGGCGTGCTGACGCCGATGCCGTGCATCCCCGCGACGATGTCGCCCTGGATACCGGGGGCGCCGACGATGCTGCTGGGCAACATGCCTTCGCTGGATGCCAACTGCATGCTGATGTGCAACTGGGCGGGGGTGATCAAGGTCGCCATGCCGGGCCAGATGCAGATGCTGATCCCCTAGGTATCGCTCAAGGTCGGATCAGACCTCGCTCGATTCGCTCCAGCGCTTCCACCACCAGCGCAGCCGCGAGATCGGCTTGCCCTCGGCGTCCAGCGGCCGGCCGTCCTCGGCGAAGCCCTGGCCTTGGTCCAGTGGCTTGCCATTGAGGTAGCGGTTGCGCTGGGCCACCTGACCGTTGCCGTGGAAGCGCTGGTAGAGACCGTCGCGCACGCCATCGCGGTACAGCTCCAGTTCGGCCAGGCTGCCGTCCGGGTAGTAGCTGCTGGCTTCGCCGTGCATCAGCCCCTGGCGGTAGCCGACCTTGCGTTGCAGCCCGCCTTCGGCGGCGAAGTACTGGGCCACGCCCTGCAGGCGGCCGTCCACATAGGGCAGCAGCGCCGACACCTGGCCGTTGGGGTGGTAGAGGGTGCTGGTGCCATGCAGCACGCCGTTGGCATAGAGAAGCTGGGCCTGGGGACGGCCGGCCTCCTGGATGCGCACCGGGCCGTCGAGGGCGCCCTCTTCCAGGCGGCCCTGGAGGCGGCTGTCGCCACGGGTGAGGTCGAGATTGCCGTTGGCCATGGGCGCCTCAGTTGACCTTTACCAGTCCGCCCTTGAGGGTCAGCATGCCGCCGCCGTCCACGGTCTGTTCGGCGGCGGCCTTGTTGGTGAGGCTGACGCCGGCGTCGTTGGTCAGGGTGGTACCGGCCTTGTTGTCCAGGGAGGTACCGGCCTGGTTGGTGAGCGAGGTGCCGGCCTTGTCGGTGAGCGCCATGCCGGCCTGGGTGGTGAGGTTCTTGTCGCTCTTGGCGGTGAAGTCGCCGCTGCTCTGCAGGGTGAGGGTGCCGGTCACCTTGATGGTGAGGTTGCCGTCCACGGTCAGTTCGTAGTTGCCGCTCACCTTGTGGCTGTAGTTGCCGCCGGTGCTGTGGGTCTGGTCGGCGCCGACGCTGACGGTGCGGCTGTCCTTCACATCGAGGCTGTCGCTGCCGGTCTGGATGGTCACCGTGCGCTTGCCCTTCTCCAGGGTGATGGTCTCGTCGCCTTCCTTCACCGTGCGGGTGCGGGCGTTCTGCACCGTGAGGGTTTCGTCATGGCCGATGGTGGCAGTGCTGTCGTTGAGCACGTTGACGGTCATGTCCTTCTGCGCCTGGAGGAAGACTTCCTCGGCGTCTTTCTTGTCCTCGAAGCGCAGCTCGTTGAAGCCGCCACCGCCCTTGGAGGAGTTGGTCTTGATACCGGACTGGGTCTGGTTGTCGGGCAGGGCGTAGGGCAGGGTGTTGTCGCCGTTGTAGACGCAGCCGGTGACCAGCGGGCGATCCGGGTCGCCATCGATGAAGGTGACGATCACCTCCTGGCCAATGCGTGGGATGAACTGCATGCCGAAGCCCTTGCCGCTCCAGGGCAGCACCACGCGCACCCAGCAGGACGAGGTTTCGTCATTCTTGCCGTCGCGGTCCCAGGGGAACTGGATCTTGATACGGCCGTACTGATCGGTCCAGATCTCCTCGCCGGCCTTGCCCACCACCTGCGCGGTCTGGGTGTGCATGCGCGGCTTGGGCGTGAGCCGGGGCGGGCGGTAGGCAGTGGCCTTGGGTATGGCTTCGAAGCGGTTGCGGTAGTGCTCGTGGCTGGCGTCATGGGTGACGGCGGTCACCACCCAGTCGATATTAAGGCTGGCGTCGTCATGCCCGGTGAGGGTGAACCAGTGGCCGGGCACCAGCCAGCGGCAGTCGCTCTCGCCGATCAGGCGCTTCTCCTGGCTGCGCAGCCCGTCCACGCGCTGCTTGGTCAGCGCATCGCCACGCGCCTTGGCGATGTAGCCGCCCGGGTGCTCGTACATCGACAACGGCCCGGCCACCGCCTCGGCCTTGCTGTAGAGCGAGGTGGTGGGGGTGGTGAAGGCGTAGTCCGTGGCGCTGTATACCCCGCTCACCGCCTGCACGCTGTACTGCGCCGAGCGGATGCCATGCAGCTCGCGCACGCCGATGCCCTGGCCCAGGTAGGGCACCTTCGGCCCGTTGGGAATCGGCACGAAGGCATCACTGCTGTCGCCCAACACCAGCGTGTGCTTGCCGTCCTCGTGGGTGAAGAACCAGAAGATCCCTTCCTCCTCCAGCAGCCGCGAAACGAAGGCGAAATCCGTCTCCCCGTACTGCACGCAATACTCGCGCGGCTCGTAGCTGCCGGAGAGCGACAGCTTGAAATCGGTGAAGCCATGGGCCTTGAAGATGGTGGTGACGATGTCGCTGGTGGACAGGTTCTGGAACACCCGGTTGTTGCTGGCCAGGGTCAGCCACCAGAGCCAGGGGCGCAGCACCACCTGGTAACGGTCGGCGGTGGCATCGGCGGGGAGCTGGCGGATTTCTGCGGCCAGGGCGTCGAGGGGGCGCTGGTTGGCGTCGTTGTGGAGGGTGGCGGTGATATGCGTGGCCACGGCACTGCTCAACGTCAGCGCGGTGGCGCTGTCGCCATTGAGGGTCAGGCTGCCCAACTCGTTCAACGCCTCGTCCCCGGAAAGCGTCTGGGGGTAGAGATCCGTCAGGGCGGAGGCGCTGAGGGAGAGGCTGGTGGTTGTGTCAGTGGGGCGGGGCATTTTTACTTCCAATAAATACGGTTAAAGACATGCATACGCCCGACGTCAAAAGGGGCAAATCCCCCAGGGGCAGAATTATTTTGGAGCAGTTAGGGCCTTAATAGATATTTCCCCTTTTTGTCGGTACTTCCTCGGAGTTAGAGCGATTTTTTTGGGTTAAAACTCTCTATCCCGCTGGTTGGTTGATAAGTGCATTATGTTCTGATTTTCTTTGGGTGAGTGAGAATTGGGCCCATACCGGTGCGTGGTCGGATGTATAGTGCTTGATAGATTTTATTTCTTGGGCCGTGGTAATGGTCATATTCAGAGTGTTCTCTATTGTAACTAAGAGGTTGTCCCCGCCAGCTGATTGCAGGGTTAGTCCGTGATAGAAGATAGCGTCATAGGGATTATCAGTACCGGTGGGTTTGATGCGGAGGCTGGTTTCATTGGTGACCGCTAGATTGAACTCTGGCTGCAGAATGGTGGACACATTCTTGGTGTCCATATTGAAATCTCCGCAAAGGACTGTTGGGAATTCTTGGATGTGAGCAAGTTTCTTTATATAGCCAATTTCCTTGCTGCTCATTTCGCTTGGGTTAGGGGCGTGATAGACCATGATGGCAAAAACCTGTTTAGAGTTGTTCTCTCCAAATAGCATCATCGCTGGAACACGGTTCTTGAATGGGAGTATATTTTGTTGCGCATCTGTATTTATAAGTGATGGTTCATTTAAGGGGGTTACTCGGTCGGAGCGCCACAGGAAAGCATACAGTTCGCCCTTATTGCTCTCCTTGTGCGCATTTCCTCCAGACAAGGCATAGCGCCATTGCCCGCCAAGTATTTCTTTTAGTTGGGTGATTGCTAATGCTCCTTGGCTATTGTCATATGATTCGCCGAATAGAGGGCTTTTTATCGATGGCCGAACTTCTAGTACTGCGAGGATGTCAATATCTCGACTGCGTACTATTTCGGCTATTTGGTATATTCGAGCTATTTGTTCGTTTTCATCTTTCTGAGGGTTGTAGTTGAACTGCTTAATGTTCCAGCTCATGATGTTCATGTGTAATTTCTGCTGTGATTTTTGTGATTGGAAACTTTGTAGATGTTATCCATGAGGTAGGTTTTTCTTGGGTGGTGAATGGTGAAAATATTAGTATATTGCTTGTGCAGTGCCTGATTCTATGTGATTGGTTTCTTCGGCAAGTGATGTGAGGTTCATCATTTTCAATCGCTCGAAGTTGATTTCCCGCTACAAGCTAACGTGCTATTCGTTTGTCATGGGGAGTTGTCCGACTCTGTGAGTCCTGATCTCCTGTTTTATAAAATTTTTCACCCTGCCAACTCGGTCCGCGTCTAGCGCAGTATCAATGTTCGCTGTGTTCCAGTAGAGAGTGTCATCCAATATGTATTGCCCGCCTAGTTTCCAGTCGTTACCTAGCCAGATTCTCTGGCACCTGACACATCCCAGTACATGCCTGCCTGGAATAGAGACTGCAGCAAATTCTTCAGCGTGAATAGGCCAAGTGACACGGTCCATTAAGTAGGTCCCGTATATTTCCGGCTTTCTATTGATTATTTCCCATGCGTCGAGTTGCTGTTGCTCATAGGTATTGAAGCCTTGGGCTACATATACTGCGAAGATCCACGTCCACTCTATATCTGTATTGTTCGGAAAAAGCGCAGCTGCGCTAATTTTGGTGGATACACAGTTTGCCGAGATGGATGCCATATCGCCGCTGCGTGGTGAAGGGTCGTCTAGGCGACTGATGTAATACATGTCGTAAGGGTCGTCGGTAAAAGCATCCCTTTTTTGTTCGAAGCCGCGGCTAAAAATATATCGATAATCAATGCCGTTCAGGGAGACTCCTCGATATCCGATGATGTCAAGTGGGGCTGGATCAACTTTTGGCATCTATTCGTTCTCCATGAGTCTTTAGTGATTGTTGCGATACATAACATCCGGGTTTGAGTTTTTGCCTTCATTGTTTTGCCTTGATATCTCCTCTAAATTTTCTAGGTGCGCCGTTGGTGGTGAGCACAGGCTTGACCATGTCTGGTCTATCAAGAGTTACCCTAGGTTGAAGGGTTTTTTAATGGGCGTGCCAATTGTATTTTTCCCTTCCTGTTTTATGGGGGTGTCAGTTGTGCTGGCCTGTTTGGGTTGAATGGTTAGATTGATTTTTAGTGTTCATTTATTTTTTTCATGTAGCTTATGCTTCCGTTGATGGTGCCTGTTGTTCTGTTTATTAGTGGCTTGTTGTCATATCCATATATTTCCAGTGTGATGGAGGCTCTCTGTAGCGCTTCGTGGAAGCACTTTTCTGCCGAAACTTCGTCGATTCTCTTTGTGTTCCAGTCACCCAGGCCGGGGTGGCTGGTAACGATCGTTAGTGGTCGAGTGGCCTGTTTTATCAATTTCTTGAACTCCACTTGGCCGCTGCCTTTGTAGTTGGACAGGCTGAAGGAAATATAGAAATGCGGAGGAAGGCCGACTCTGTTGTTGGTTGTTATTCCTGATTTGGATTCGTGGAGCCTAGCTTCCAGTACGTCCCATGCAGTTTTAGAGTATTTATCGGCGTGATGTACCTCGCTGCCAACAGAACCGCCCGCATCCGTCAATGTGGTCAGCGTCTCGTCAGTGACATAGGGGAGTATCAAGTCTCCTGCCATATTTGTAATACCTCATCCCATTTATGTATTTTTGTTTTGCATACCTTATTCCAACACCCACTCCGCCAACTTCCCCGTCACCTGCGCCATCAGCACATTCTCGATATCCCGCGCGCCGGCTGCGCTGCACTTGGCGAGCACCGCTTTCACGATGGCGGGGTCGAAGTCGAACTGTTTGCCGGTAGCGGCCTTGTAGCGTTCCCGCAGTTTTTCCAGCTTGGCCAGGACGATGCCTTCCAGCGTCGCTTCATCCAGCGGGCGGTAGGGCACGACGGTCATACGGGCGAGGAAGGCGGGGCGGAAGGCCTGTAGCAGCACCTTGCGCAGGCGTTCGTTGAAGGCGTCGCTGCCGAGCTGGTCGGTGGGGGTGTCCAGCACCAGTTCGGCGCCGACGTTGCTGGTGGCGAGCATTACGGTGTTCTTGAAATCCACCACCAGGCCGGTGCCGTCTTCCATCACGCCCTTGTCGAAGACGTTGTAGAAGGCTTCCAGCACGTCGGGGTGGGCCTTTTCGATTTCGTCCAGCAGCACCACGGAGTAGGGGCGGCGGCGCACCGCTTCGGTGAGTACGCCGCCGGTGCCGTAGCCGACGTAGCCGGGCGGGGCGCCCTTGAGCTGGCTGACGGTGTGGGCTTCCTGGTACTCGGAGAGGTTGATGCTGATGAGGTTGCGTTCGCCACCGTAGAGGGCGTCGGCCAGGGCGTAGGCGGTTTCGGTCTTGCCGACGCCGGTGGGGCCCACCAGCAGGAACACGCCCACCGGTTTGGCCGGGTCGGTGAGGCCGGCGCGGTAGGCCTGGATGCGCTGGGCGATGGTGCCCAGGGCGCTGTCCTGGCCCATGACCCGCTGGCCCAGGCGCTGGCCGAGGGTGCGCACGGCGTAGGCTTCGTCGGCAAGCATCTTGCCGATGGGGATGCCGGTCCAGCCGGCGATCACGGCGGCCACGGTGCGTGAGTCCACCTGCTCGGGCACCAGGGGGTCGTCCTGGCGGATGGCGTCGAGGCCGGCCTCCAGCCGGGTGAGTTCGGCAGCGAGGTGGTCGATGCGCTCGTCGAGGGCTTCGTCGGGGTGGCTGGCGTCGGCGCTCTCGCTCAGGGCCAGCAGTTCGCGGCGGGCTTCCAGCAGCTCGCGCACGGCTTCGCGCTCTTCGCCCCAACGGGTTTCCAGCTCGCGGATGGCCGCCTGGTTGCCGGTGGACTCCTGCTCCAGGGCGGTGATGCGTTCGCGGTGGTCGAGCCCGGTGGCCTGTTCCCGGCGCAGGCGCTGCAGTTCCTCGCCCAGGGCCTGCTGACGGTGGCGCAGGCTTTCCAGCGGTGGCGGCACGTCGTGCTGGCCGAGGGAGACCCGGGCGCAGGCGGTGTCGAGCACGCTGATGGCCTTGTCCGGCAACTGGCGACCGGAGATGTAGCGGTGGGAGAGCTTGACTGCGTCATGGATGGCGCTGTCGAGCACCTGCACGCCGTGGTGCTGCTCCAGCTTGGCAGCGACGCCGCGCAGCATCTCCACGGCGGTGGCCTCGTCGGGCTCCTCCACCTGCACCAGTTGGAAGCGGCGGGCCAGGGCCGGGTCCTTCTCGAAGTACTTCTTGTATTCCAGCCAGGTGGTGGCGGCCAGGGTGCGCAGCTCGCCCCGAGCCAGGGCCGGCTTGAGCAGGTTGGCGGCGTCGCTGCCGCCCTCGCTGCCGCCGGCACCGATGAGGGTGTGGGCCTCGTCGATGAACAGGATGATCGGCTGCTCGCTGTTGCGCACGGCGTCGATCACGCCCTTGAGGCGCTGCTCGAACTCGCCCTTGACCCCGGCGCCGGCCTGCAGCAGGCCGAGGTCGAGCACCCGCAGGATGACGTTCTGCAAGGGCGGCGGCACGTCACCGGCGGCGATGCGCAGGGCCAGGCCCTCGACCACGGCCGTTTTGCCGACGCCGGGGGCGCCGACGAGGATGGGGTTGTTCTGCCGCCGGCGCAGGAGGATGTCGATGCTCTGGCGGATCTCCCCGTCGCGCCCGACGATGGGGTCGATGCGTCCGGCGCGGGCGTCGGCGGTAAGGTCCTGGGTGTACTGGTCGAGCACGCTGTCCTGGGGCGCTTCCTGGGCGGGGCGGGCCTTGCCGGCCGGGCCGGGGCCGCCGCTGTGCTCGCGGGAGGTCTGGGTCCATTCCAGCAGGTTGGCGCGCAGGGCTTCGCGGGGGATGCGCAGCAGCGAAGAGGCGCTGTTGAGCAGCAGGCTGCGGCGCTCGTCGCGATCGAGCAGGGCGAGTAGCAAGAGGCCAGAGCGGATGCTCGTCTGGCCTTGCACGCTGGCTTGTACCACGGCGTCTTCCAGCAGGCCGATGGTCTGCGTGGAGAGCGCTGGGGTGCGGGTGCTGCCGGCCTTGAACAGTTCCAGGGCGCGGTTGATCTCGGTGGCGACGGCGTCGCGCTCCAGGCCGAAGCGCGGCAGCAGCCAGGCGAGGTCGCCGCCTTCTATATCCAGCAGCTCCAGCAGCAGGTGCTCGATCTCCACGTAGTGGTGGGTGCGTTGCAGGCAACGCTGGGCGGCCCGTTCCAGGGCGCGGCGGCTGTCGGCGTTGAGGCGGCCGATGAGCGCGGCGAGTTCCATCAGGGCGTCTCCTTGTGTGGCAGGCCGCTATCGCTGTGGCGCAGGCGGGTATCGATGCGTTGCAGGGTGCTTGCGGCGGCCAGGTGCAGGCCGCCGCTCCAGCGCAGGCGCGGCGGTTGCTGGCGGTCCAGGCGCAACGGCGCGCCGGGGCGCACCAGCAAGCGCAGGTGGCAATCCAGGTCGGGGCCGAGGTAGAGGCCGGCGAGGTCGGCAAGGCGTCGGTGCTGGGCGCCGCCGGGCAGGTAGGCATTGGCCTGTTCGGTGCCCAGCGGGCCGAGGGTGAGGCGGATGCCCGCGTGCTCGTCCCACACCCGGGTGCCGGCGATGGCGTTGCGGCCCAGGCCGAGGTTGCGGCCGCCGCGTTGCAGGCGGCTGCGGCTGGCCGGGGGGATCTCCCGCCAGGCGCCCTGGTAGGCCTCGTAGTCCACCGCCACGCCGAACTGGTGGCGCACCAGCACGGCGAAGCCGGCCAGGGAGCGGCGCGGGCCGTTGAACAGTGCGGCGCGGGCGGTGATGGCGGCGTCCGGCAGGTCCATGCGCTGTTGCAGGCTGCGCGGCAGCAGGCCGGCCAGGGCCAGCAGCGGCGGCTGCACGGGGGCTTGTTCGGGCGGCTGGAAGCCGAGGGCCAGGCGATGCCGGCCCAGCACGCGGTAGAGCTGGGCGAGCAGGCGGTTCTGGAACAGGTCGAGGAATTCCGCCGGGGCGTGGTCTTTGTGGCGGGCCCGCTGTTGCAGCCATTCCTGATAGGCGTAGGGCAGCGGGCCGTCGGGGCCGCCGAGGCCGAATACGGCGGTGCTCAGCACAGGGGGCTGCCCCGGCCTTTCCTCCAGGCGTTCCACCTGGCTGGCGGCGAAGGTTGGCGTGAGTGGCCCGCGCAGGCGCAGGGCCTCGTCGTCCGGGCTGCTGCCCTGGCCCAGCGGCGTGGCGTCGGGGCGTTCGCGCTCCAGCAGCAACAGGGCCTGGAGGAATTCGAAGGCCTGGGGCCGGTCGCGCAGGCGCTGGCTCAGAGGCTGAGGGGCTTGCCGGCCTGGGGCTGCCATGTCCGCACCTCCTTGTCGTGATCCACCAGCACCGTGCGCACGAAACGGTTGGGCGTGGCGTAGAGGGAGAAGAACTGCGCCAGCACGGCGGAGAACAGTACGGCGCTGCTGCCGGCGAAGTGCTGTGGGTCGAGGCGGATGCGTACCTCCAGGCCGTTGCGCCAGCCGCGCCAGGCGTCCTCGCCGACCCGCGCCACCACCCGTTCGCTGGTGAGTTCCACGAGGCCATCCACCTGGCGCCGGGGTCCGGCTTCGTCCCGCAGGTTGTGCAGGTGCAGCAGTTCGCGCAGGGCGTCCAGGGCCTCGGGGCCTTCCACCAGAGACAGATGGTTGAGGCTGAGCTGGGACACCAGGCGCCAGCGCGAGGGGCCGGCGAGGCGCGGCAGGCTTTGTGGCGTGGGCGGTGCCAGCAGGCTGGCCAGGGCCACCGGGCCGGGGCGCTCGAAGCCCAGGCGGGTGCCGGCGGGCAGGTTCTCGGCCAGGTGCCGGTTGGTGCACAGCAGCTCGGCGGTGAGGCTGTATTCGGGGGCGTCGTGCAGCGGGTCGAAGGCGGTGTCCACCAGGCTCAGCAGCAGGTCGCTGCCGGGGCGTGCCGGGTTCAGGCCCTGGACGCGCCGGGCGTGCCAGTAGAGGCCGGAGCCGGCATGGCTGTGGCCGTAGTAGGCCGGCACGCGGCGCACGCCCTGTGGCGTGGCGGCGCGGACGCTACGGATGCTGTGGATCTCCACGCTGCGCTCGCGGTGGGCGTCGGCCACCAGGCGATATTCGCTGCGGGTACCGTCCGGGCGCAGGGGCTCGGAGGTGCGCGGGAACAGGTTGATGGCCGGGGCGCAGCCCAGGCGCAGTTCACTGGCCTGCAGGTGCGGCCGGCCCGTTGGGGCGCGGTCGAAGGCGATCAGCACCTGGCAGTCGCGCCCGCCGCTGGCCGGTGGCAGCAGCGGCAGGTCGAAGAAGGCGAACTTGTCGGGGAAGGCGAAGTACTCCGCCAGCAGGC
>NZ_LXJQ01000034.1:0-67041 GCF_001728925.1 Pseudomonas sp. 1D4 | reverse complement strand
ACGGCATCAAGTATGGCTCCAACTTCCAGCCGTTTGTGGGCAAGCGGGATGTGAAGGATCGCAACGATGCGGATCTCACCCAGGAACCGGAGATGATCAAGGCATTCCGTGATACTTGGGAGCTGGGCATTCATTCGTACCTTACGTATTTGCGGGATCGCTTGCTGTTGGCCAGAGAGTTGCTCCATGAGACTGGCAGCGTGTTTGTGCAGATTTCTGACGATAACCTCCATCATGTGCGAGAAATTATGGATGAGGTCTTCGGAGCTGAAAACTTCGTTTCCCAGATTTCGTTCACTAAAGCTGCGGGGGGGCTTCAGGCTTCAAATAGAATTGGCGCAATTCTTGATTATATTGTTTGGTACGCACGCGACATCTCAAAGGTTAAGTTTAATCGCCTCTTTTATAAGAAGGGCGCGCCTCTTGATGAGGGCTATACAACAGTGAGCCTTGCGGGAGGGTATTTTAAGACGGCCAGAGATCTGAATATAACTGCCCCCCATGAAGTACCTGATGGTGCTCACTTAGCAATGTCGGTATTGATGACAAAGCCTGGGCCGGGAGCAAAATTCGAAACCGAATACTGTGGCGTTACTTATAACCCGGGAAATCGTTGGTGGGGGACAACGCCAGAAGGGCTTGAGCGAGTAAAGAAGTCTCTCCGAGCGATTCCCACCAAGTCATCAATTCGGCTAGCTGTACGTTTTGACGACTTTCCTTATAGCGGTTACCAAAACCTATGGTCGGGTTTGGGTGGTGCCGCGAATCCTATTTACGTTGTTCAAACCAACGCGGAAGTTGTAGAGCGCTGTCTTCTAATGACTACCGATCCTGGCGACCTTGTGTTCGACCCAACCTGTGGCTCTGGAACCACGGCCTTCGTTGCCGAAAAGCGGGGTCGGCGCTGGATAACATGTGATACCTCTCGCGTTGCCGTTACCTTAGCCAAACAGCGCCTAATGACTGCCAGCTACAACTATTTCGAGCTAAAGTATCCTCACGAAGGCTTAAAAGGGGGGTTCATTTACAAAACTGTCCCGCACGTTACTCTCAAGTCTATCGCCAACAATCCGGACATCGATAAGATCTATGAGCGTATGCACCCGGCGATTGAGAAGGCACTGCAAGCGCTCAATAAAGAATTAATTATTAAGCCACCAAAAATTGAATATCAGGTCACCGACGGCGTACGTAAAGGCAGCAAGCTAAATTTTTTTAAAGGTGAATCATTTCTCGAGTGGGAAGTTCCCTTTCAAGCACCTGACGATTGGTTAGAAACAGCCAAAGCGTTATTGGTTGAGTTCCATAAGGCCCGCCAAGCGATGCAAAATCAAATGGATGCGTCTATTGACTCCCACGCTGATCAGGAAGTTCTCTACGACCAACCGTCGATTGCCAAGAACAAACTGCGTATCACTGGCCCCTTCACCGTAGAAGCAGTCCCATTCCCCAGTGTTAAGGCGCTGGATGAAGCCTCTGGCCCCGATGAAGCTGATGTCAGTATTGCCCGTACCGGCGAATCTGGACGTCAGCACCAGTGGCTGGCCGAGCTGCTGAAGACAGGCATCCGGGGCAAGGGTGGCCAGATTCTCAAGTTCGCCGATCTGGAACCACTGCCGTTCGACAAGGACATGCAGAGCCTCCACGCCTCTGGTCATCTCGACAGTGGTGAGCGTGTGGTCGTCAGCTTCGGCCCGGAACACGCCGCCCTGGAGCAGCGTCAGGTAGCCAATGCCCTTAACGAGGCGGGCAATCTGTTCCCGCTGCCGAAAATGGTGGTGTTCTGTGCCTTCACCTTCGACCCCGAAGCAGCCAAAGACATCGACGCCATCAAGGGCATCACTGCGCTCAAGGCCCAGATGAATACCGATCTTCTCACCGAGGATCTGAGAAAGGCCCGTAGCAGCAACCAGAGCTTCTGGCTGATGGGTCAGCCTGATGTCGAGGTACGCCAACTCAAGGATGGTCGTTTTGAGGTGGAGGTGCATGGCTTCGACTACTTCGATACCGCCAAGGGCGAGCTGGTTTCCGGTGGAAAGAGCAAGATCGCCATGTGGTCGCTGGATACCGATTACGACGAGCGCAGCCTGTTCCCCCATCAGGTGTTCTTCCCGATGGCGGGCAAAGGCGAAGGCTGGGAGAAACTCAAGAAGAACATCCGTGCCGAGCTGGACGAGTCGCGTCTTCATAAGTTCCACGGCACAGTCAGCCTACCGTTCGAGGCGGGAGAAAACCGCAAAATCGCCGTCAAGATCGTCGATGATCGCGGCATCGAGTCGCTGAAAGTCATTGCGCTGAATTGAGAGGGACATCATGAGCAAAGCCCAGTCCCTGATCATCAGTTCGCCCTTCGAGCGCCCCACCCACCACTGGCAACGCAAGAGCGACAACAAGCTGCAGCTGATGACCGGACGTCGTCCTGCGGGTTACGAGATTTTCGACACCCGAGCTAACACGGTTCGGGCTGTTCAACTCGACCTGGTCAATCGCATCCGTGAGCGTGTTGATGCGTGGCGTGATGCTGATTATCCCGGCGTTACCTCGGTCACCCGCAAGCTGCTTGAACACTGGTACGACCAGGAAAGCAACCGAGCCTATGCCTTCTACTTCTGCCAGTTGGAAGCCATCGAGACGCTGATCTGGCACGTCGAGGCTCCGGCAGACTTCAAGCAGGGTATTGCCATTCCTGGGGATGGTGGAGCCTGGGAGCGCCTGTGCAACAAGATGGCGACCGGCAGTGGCAAGACCACGGTGATGGCGATGATCATCACCTGGCAGGTGCTGAATGCCCTCACCTATCCGAAGCGCAACAAGGACTTCTCCCGCGCCATCTTCATCGTTGCGCCTGGCCTTACGGTCAAAGAACGTCTACAGATCCTCCAGCCGGGACACCCGGATAACTACTACGATGCCTTCTCTCTGTGCCCCAACGAGGCAATGCGACAGAAGCTGAATCAGGCTGAGTTGTTGATCGAAAACTGGCACACCCTGATGCCCTTGAAGGAGCAGGATCGCTCCGTGGTCAAAAAGGGAGCCGAGAGCGATGAGGCGTATGTCAGGCGAATCCTGGGCAAGCTGGCGGGCTACAAGGATCTGGTCATCATCAATGACGAGGCGCACCACGCCTATCGCAAGCCCGCAGAGATCAAGGTCAGCAAGAAGGACGCCGAGGAGCTGGGTATTGACCTCGAAGAGGCCACTCGCTGGATCGAGGGGCTGGATCGCATCCACAAGATGCGCCGGGTCATCCGCTGCTTCGATCTGTCAGCAACTCCCTTCGCGCCAACAGGCAAGACCAGTACTGAGTCTGCCCTATTCGAGTGGGTGGTATCCGACTTCGGCCTGAACGATGCCATCGAGGCCGGACTGGTGAAGACGCCCCGAGTGGTCGTCCGCGACAATGCCCTACCCAATGCCCAGACCTACAAGTCCAAGCTCTATCACCTCTACCGTGAACCGGACGTTGCCGATGATCTGAACCGTCGAGGTGCAGAGCCGCATGAGGCACTGCCGCAGATCGTACAAGAGGCATACACCCTGCTGGGGGCTGACTGGCGTGAGGCGCTCAAGGCATGGCAGGAAAGCGGTCACGTCTCTCCCCCGGTGATGCTCACGGTGTGCAACCGCACTGAGACCGCTGCCAGGGTTGAGCACTACTTTCGTCATGGCGATGCCTATTGGCCGGAGTTGAAGGCCCCCGAGCGTACGTTGCGGGTGGATTCAAAGGTGCTGCAGAAAGCCGAGATCGGTGAGACAGCAACAAGCAACAAGCAGTACGAGGCTGTCCTGCAGGAGATCCTAGAGGCTGCGAAAATCCCCGAGTCGAAGAAGGCCGAGCTGCGGCCCCTGAAGAAGGAGCAGTTGCTGCGAGCCATCATCGACAACGTAGGCAAGCGCAACACGGCGGGCCAGGATCTGCAGAACGTCATCTCGGTAGCGATGCTCTCCGAGGGCTGGGATGCCAAGAACGTCACCCACATCATGGGGCTGCGGGCTTTCACCAGCCAGTTGCTCTGTGAGCAGGTGATCGGTCGTGGTCTGCGTCGGGTCTCCTACGACACCGAGAGGGTGCTGTGCCCGGATGGGATCGAGCGGGATCTGTTCGTCCCGGAGTACGTCAACGTCTTCGGTGTCCCACTGTCGATCTTCCAAGACACGGATGAGTCTGATCTCGGGGGACGGCAGCCACCTAAACCCAGTACCCAGATCGAGTCCCTGAAGGAGCGCAGCGAGCTGGAGATCAGTTGGCCCAACGTGTTGCGGGTGGATGTCACTGTGCAGCCGCAGTTGGTCGTGGACTGGTCACTGGTTTCTCCGCTGAAGCTGAACCCAGCAGAGATCCATATCACCGCTGATCTTGCTCCTGCTCTGGGTGGTGCCGCCGACCTGTCGAAGGCGGTATCAATCGACCTGGAGAAGCTGCCGGAGGAGTTCCGTCTGCAGCGGCTGTTGTTCGTAGCTGCCCGTAAGGCATTCGCCACTATGCAGCAGGGTTTCACCGGGAGCCGAGAGATCCTGATCCAGCAACTTATCCGGCTGGTGGAGGAGCTCTTCAACTCGGATCGGCTGGAGATCCCCTCGCTGTTTCATCAAGACCCGCTCCGCAAGCGCATCCTGATCGCCTTGTCCATCGACCGGATCGTGGCCCATGTGGTCACTCACGTTCAGCAGCAGAACTGCGAGCGGCTGGAGCCGGTGTTTGACAGCGAGTTCCCCATTGGCTCCACCCGGCTGATGCGTACTTGGTACTCGACCAAGCCATGCCTGGGTACGGTCAAGTCCCAAATCAGCCATGTGGTGGCCGACAGCACTTGGGAGGCTTACACCGCCAATGTGCTGGAGAAGCGCAAGGAAGTGGAGTCCTTCGCCAAGAACGACCACCTCGGGTTCAACATCTATTACCTCTGGCGGGGCAGCAAGCGGAGGTTCGTGCCGGACTTCCTCATCAAACTGGCCAACGGCAAGCAGCTGGTGCTGGAGATCAAAGGCGAGGACTCAGAGCAGAACCGAGCCAAGCGGATGGCCCTTGATGCCTGGGTGAGGGCAGTGAACTCCCGTGGCGGCTTCGGTACTTGGTGCTGGGACGTGGTGAAGGGCGAGCCAGCAGGTGTCGATGACGTGATCGTTTACCACAGCAGCGATGCTACGCACTCGGAGCCAATCGGCGAGGGGCTGCTGGACAAGCTCATGATCGCTTGAACCTTGTGAGGAGCTGGTAAAAACCCCTGCCAGCTTCTCACGCGCCGTGCAAGATCGATGCACGTTCGACGAAGATCGATTAACACACAGTTATGGAGAGGAGAAAGCGCAGTCTCGCACGTTCGATCCTCAACCATGACGCTCGATCATCACCGCCGCAAACCGCCGGAGGAACGGATCGAGCCAGGGAAAGGCAAGAGCCCAGCGAGGCGACCGCCGAGTACCTACTGCTACTTTGAGCTTCAGGCGTACAGCCCCTCTCACTGCCCCGACCAATCGGCCAGCAGTCACGGGTGATGACGAACCTGACATAGCTGGCTGGGAGGTGATGGCACCCAGTCGAGGCTGGCTACCTGCGATGACTCGCGGGGTGTAGCGGTGGATGGCGAAGCCACTCTAAGAGTGTCTTTGAGCTGTCCTCTATCCATGGTCATTACCATCAATCCATCAATGAAGAACCAAGCAACGAGACAGCATCAAGTCTGTCTTGCGGAGGACACTGGCAGGTGCTCTTCAAGCTGCACCGCAAGTTGCTCTTGATGCCTCCCCGATTCTGCTGACACAGGATCGATGATCACCGATAACTATGTTGTCAGTAACCATCCCCGTCAGTGGTTGTCTGCAAGCCCAAGACCCTCTGTCAGCCCACCTCCTGCTCATCTTCATGTACCTCCAGATGACTCCGCCCAGGAGTCTCCCCATTCGCCTCTGTCATCCATCAGCCCTGGCCTCAGCACAGTAGCGACCTAGGCAACCACTGCTGCCCAGGCTTTGGCCCATGGATGGCATCCAGGCACAGGGGAACTCCTGGGCAAGTCACCAAGCATCAACCCTGCATCCCTTGCAGATCCCCTCAAACCCAGCCCGTTTTGTCCAGCCGTCCGAGCCGTCCGTGTTTCCCTTGTAGATGGGAGCTGGTGGCATGGATGGAAGGGACTCTGACGGCTGAACAAAAAGGAACATCTACGCCATGAAAAGCAAACGAACTGGCAAGTCCTTCAACTACACCCCGGCTGATTGTCCGAAGCATGTGATGCTGACTCTCGGTTTCACTGAGGAACAGACTACGAGGATGACCAAGGTTCGCCGCATCCTCCCGTTCGTTGAAAGCAGAACTGCACCCTGCATTGATGCCCGCAAGTTGTGGGAGAACATCGGCAAGCCCGAGGGGAAGTTCGCAAACTGGGTAACTCGCGGAGCTTCAGCCATATTTCACAGATTCGGGAAAAATGGGGAAGTCCTAGAGCACCAGACTCCGACAGGCAAGCGCCCTCGCACTGACTACACCCTCAGCCGCGACTGTGCTGCACATCTAGCGATGACGGCAAACACTAACGAGGGTTTCTTCGTGCGTGACTACTTCCTCGATATGGAGGAACTCGGAAACAAGCTCCTGAGGTACACGCCGATCCGTGGCTCCATGATCACCACCATCGACAACCAAGTGGCCCATCAGGCATTCGTGGTTGCTGGTAACAAGGTCAAGGCTGGTGAGCTACCGAAGAGCCTGGTCAAGCAGGAAGCCTTCAATACCCAGAAGACCCTCATGTCGCTGGTATGCAGGGTGATGACTGGTCTCTCTGCAGGTGAATGGAGGGCCAAGGTAGGTAAAGGCATCCGTGATGTACTCTGCCCAGAAGACCTAAACCAGTACGCCCGAGCCTACGACTCCGCCCTGACCATGTTGGCTGGCGGCCTGACGCTGTCGCAGATCGAGGCAGTACTGAACCTGCCTTACGGAAACAGCGTCGACCCGAGCGACTACATCAAGACCCAAGCGGAGGTAGCCTGATGCGTCTGCCTGAACTGATCTTCCTGGGTGCCCTGCTGCTCTGGCCTTTGGTTCCCCTGGTTTACCTGCTGTGCATCGCCTGGCAGACAGACTTCAAGCTGGTAGCTAGATCCAAGCAGAGGACCTCAGAAGGGTCTCGCTCATGAAGAGCATCGCCAGCGAAGTGAAGAAGGCCAGGAGTCGGAGAGCTTCGGGCTTGGCTACGACTGCCGGAGGCACCGCCCAACATCCGCTGCTGAGCGAGATCCTGGCCGCAGACAAACGCAGATGGAAAGCAGCCCAGCAGATGAACCTTCCGGTGCTCCGGCTGGCACCAACAAGCAGCGACTAACAGAACCCCCATCACCCTTCGCCTGGGCAACCAGGGAGCCGACCTATCGGCTCGGTGCTGGGGGTTATTTTTTACCTTACAGCCTTCGAGAACGAAGACAGGCGAACAGGGTTCATCACCGCCTCGGTCAGGGAGACGGCCAGTTGCTGCCCCTTTTCGGTCAACTGCACGATTTTCCTGCGGCGCTCCATCGGATCTGGCGATGCCACTATTAATCCGAGTCCTGGCTTTTCGAGCCGATGCCACTCAGACAAGGCCGACACGTTCCTTGAGCAAGACGCTTGGGTCATCCCGAGACTCTTCTGCAGATCCGTCATCGTGCAGCCTGGGTAGATCGCCGAATAGAGAAACAATGCAGCACTTTGTGATGGCATCTCTGGGTCAACAGCACGGAACTCCTCAATCGCTTTGAAAAGCTGGACAAGGGTATACCGATCATAAGCCAGGCCGTGTTTGCTGAATGTGGTTTCCATGTGTGTCACGCTCCGTCCTTACCGAAATAGAAACCAGAGCTATTCCAGGCCAACTCAAAGCACCTCGGCACTCGGACATACACGTCGCCGATGAATAAGCAAAGGCGTGCCTTGCCAATAGAGATGCTGAAGCCAAATTGATTGCCGGTCATTGGCCGAAACCTCCGCTTCATTTGTCGTGTTCGCTACAGATAGCAGACCGTATCGGGGCGCTTCAACGTTCTCACTTTCGCGTTATTTCCACTGCAGAATCAATTGCATAACTGAATAGTTGGCCGCGCCAGTCTTTATCGAGGCGGCAGCGGCATCGTGTCCCAACCAGCCAGTCCAACTAACCGCGCGCGCATAGTTCGCCTCTCGCTCTTGCCTCCCGACGAGAGGCCCGCATGATCCAGCTCAACAAGATCCTCAAGTCCTTCAAGAAGACCATCGACCAGCTCGAACAACTGACCGCCACCAACAACATCGAGGTCAGCCGCAACACCGAGCAGATCGACCGACTGCAGGAGAAGAACCTGATCCTGATCGCAGAATCCCAGGCTGCCAAGGAGACCGCCGAGAACCTGAAAGCCCTGATCGGTCACTGACCTTTTTCCACGATCACGGAAAAACCCTCACTACCAGCGAACACCCATAGCCCGCCTCTGAGCGGGCTTCGTCTTTTCTGGAGGACAGAACATGAGCAACGCACTGGTCACCAAGCCGGTAACCATGAGCAGCCGCGAGATCGCAGAGCTGACCGGGAAGCAGCATTTCCATGTGAAGCGCGACATCGAAAACATGCTCTCCGAGCTGGGAAAAGATCCATCCAGTTTTGGATGCATCTACCTCGACACCCGCAATCGAAAACAGGAGGAGTATCACCTCCCGCGCCGCGAGGTCGAGATCCTGCTGACCGGCTACAGCATCCCGCTCCGCGCCAAGGTCATCGACCGTCTGCATGAACTGGAGGAGCAAGCCAAGGGCGCAGCCTTCCGTGTCCCGCAGTCCCTACCCGAAGCCTTGCGTCTGGCTGCCGAGCTGGCCGAGAAGAACGAGCAGCTCGCCCTGGAGAACCAGGAGATGGCACCGAAGGCTGTCGTCTTCGACAACTGCGTGGCGCTGCGTCAGGAGTCCCTGGCCACCTTCGTGCGTACCCTGAAAGGCGTCAACACGATGGCCATCATCACCGATCACCGCATCCAATCCACAGCATCAAAGTCTATTGCCTCCACCACCGGGGCCAGCACTTCCGGCCTGAAGTCCTTTCCGTACCGACTGAACGTGATCCCGCCGCTCTGGTGACCAAGAATTCCGCCAACCAACGATTCGACTATTCCCTTCTGCTTCAAGTGATCAGCAAGCGTGTGGCGGAAGCTGTGAAAGTCCTTGCGCTCTGCCCCATCACGGAAGCCCAACTGATCACGAACCCGAGTGAACCATTTGGAGGGAGCCGCAGCGTAGCCATGCGCCTTGTGCAAGGTCAGCTCCGCGAAGAGACGGTGATGACCAGCCTCCCGCTGCGCCTGGACGAACTCAAGGAATCCCAGCGCTTTCAACTTCGAGTGGATCGGCACGAGCCGTTCCGAGGTGATGGTTTTCAGCTTCTGATCGGGCCTAGTTGCCCGGATGTGGAGGCAGTCGATTCCATTGATGCGGACCACATCATCCAGATAGAGCTGACATAGCTCATTGAGTCTCGCCCCGGTGTACAGGCCGAGCAACGGCAGCCAGTACTTGTGTGGCTGAGCCGATTTGGCCGATGCGTAAACCTGCTTCGAGAACAGACGACGCAGGTCGTCCTCAGTGAAAACGCTGCGCTCCTCGCTGACCTTGCCTCGCTGTCTGACTCGAAGCCCATCGAACGGGTTGCGCTCGCAGTAGCCTTCACGGATGGCGTAGGAGAAGAAGGTCGTCAGATTCTTCACGTAGTTGTTGAACGTGGTGAGGCTGATCGTGGTGGTGGCAGTCTCGATGATCTGCTCCAGCGATTGCCCCTCGGGAAGCTGATTCATCCTCGGCGGCAGCTTGAGTGCCACCTCTCGGAACTTGCGGGCATCCTGGCGCGTGATGAGATCGACCGGCAAATCACCCACGATCCGAGTCATCAGCTCAGCCACGGAACGCTTGTCGGATAGCGTCTTCGCAGCCACGCCTTCATGTGACTGCTGCTCCAGGCACTCCTGAACCACCCTAGAGAAGCGTGGAGCGTTGCTTGGCGCATCCGCTATCAACCTATCTGGCTGCTCCTGTTTGGCTCTTGAAGGGGCGCTGCGGGGCTTCTGTGGCCCTCTAACCCTGCGTCCCTGCTCCTGATCCATAGGCTTTTCCGCAAGCGCAACCAACTGCTGCTGACGGAGCCATACAGCCCAACTAGCAACTCGCTTACCGCCCGCCTCCCAGGCACCACGTAGAGAGTCGAGGGATGGCCGAATGCCTCGGAACGCCTCGGTGTAGAGCTGCTGAACCTGCAGAAGCAATTCGCGGCCACGGATCAGCGCTTCGCGCTTGCAGCGTGTCTGCAGCGAACGGCGGATCTCGGAACAAGGGAAAAGCGGACGCAGAACTCCAGGCACCACGATTCTGAAATAGAAGATCGAGTGTCGGGATAACCAGAGGTAAGAAGGTACAGAAGACACGGTGGATCACCCTATGGATCACTGGCGTGATCAGAGCGAAAAACCGTTAGAAATCAAGGAGATACGTTATGGAGGTGAACCCTACCAGCCACACCCCGGCACTCGATTTCACCGCTGCGGCTGCTCCCTTCCGGGCCTGACCGGGTTCACGGCTGATCAATGCGGGGGGACCGGCAGGGCCACCATAACGCAGCTCGCCAGATCGGCGAGCCGCGCCATTGTACTGGCTCTTGGCAAACTTACAACCGCTGAAATCACTTTTCCTGACAAGCACTTGCGCTCAGCCCCGGAAGCGGCTCACGCTGCCGCGCCTTGAAAACGAAGTACACGTAGGCGCGCCCACGGGCGAACGGATGACACGAAAGAGTGGCAAGGGGTACCAACAGCGGCCTGCACCAGTGCAACCCGACTCCCTGCAACGCGTGGGAAATCGATCTGTGCTAGCGTGCCCCCGCCCCGCTTAGGGCCGGGCACCTTCATCTTCATCGGAGCACTCCCATGGCACTCACCAAAGACCAACTCATCGCTGACATCGCCGACGCCACCGACGCCACCCGCGCCACCGTGCGCGCCGTGCTGGAGCAACTGAGCGAGATCGTCAGCGACTCGCTGGAGAACGGCGATGAGATCACCCTGCCGGGCATCGGCAAGCTCAAGGTCAGCGAACGACCGGCGCGCACCGGCCGCAACCCGCAGACCGGCAAGAGCATCGAGATCGCCGCGAAGAAGGTGGTCAAGCTGGTACCGGCCAAGGCCCTGACCGACGCCATCAACGGCTGATACGAAAAGGCCGAGCATCGAGCCCGGCCTTTTCATGTGTGGCACCTCAGACGGCGCCGAGGGCCTTCAGCTCGGCGAGGAATTGCTCCTCGTCCAGCACCCGCAACCCCAATTCGGTGGCCTTGGCCAGCTTGGAGCCAGCCCCCGGCCCGGCGACCACGCAGTGGGTACGCGCCGACACCGAACCCGCCACCTTGGCCCCCAGGGCTTCCAGCTTGTCCTTGGCCTGGTCGCGGCTCATGGCCTCCAGCGTGCCGGTCAGCACCCAGGTCTGCCCGGCCAGGGGCAGCCCTTCCACCGCCTTGCGCTCGCACGACCAGTGCATGCCGAACTCCAGCAGTTGCGCCTCGATGCGCAGGGCGTGCTCGCGATTGGCCGGCTCGTCGAAGAAGTCGCGCAGGGAGCGGGCGGCCTTTTCGTTGAGGCGCTCCACCTGGCGCAGGTCCAGCCAGTCGGCCTGGATCACGCCCTGCAGGCTGCCGAAGCGGGCCGCCAGCTTCTCGGCGCCGGTGGTGGCGATGCCGGGGATGTTCAGCTTGTCGATGAAGCCACCCAGGGAGGCACAGGCGGTGAATTCGGCACTGACGTCGCCTTCGTCCTGCAGGATGACGCCGCGGGCCAGCAGGTCGGCAATCACCTGGCGGTTGTGGTCGTCGCCGAAGAAGTTGTGGATCTCCGACGCCACTTCCAGCCCCACGTCGGGCAGGTAGGTCAGCACTTCCGGCAGGGCCTGTTCCAGGCGCTTCAGCGAGCCGAGGGCGCGGGCCAGCAGCTTGGCGGTCTCTTCACCGACATCGGGAATGCCGAGGGCGAAGATGAAGCGCGCCAGGGTCGGCTTGGCGCTGTCCTGGATCGCCGCCAGCAGGTTGCGGGTCGAGAGGTCGGCGAAGCCCTCCAGCTCCACCACCTGCTCGTAGGTGAGGGTGTAGAGGTCGGCGGGCGACGCCACCAGACCGGTGTCCACCAGTTGCTCGACGATCTTGTCGCCCAGGCCATCGATATCCATGGCGCGGCGGGAGGCGAAGTGGATGATCGCCTGCTTGAGCTGGGCGCCGCAGGCCAGGCGGCCGACGCAGCGGTACACCGAGCCTTCGCTGGTGGTGGCCTTGCCCTTGGCACGCTTGACCAGTTGGGTGCGCTCGACAGCGGAGCCGCACACTGGGCACTGCTCCGGTACGTGCACCGGACGGGCATCCGCAGGACGGCGCTCGGCCACCACCTGCATGACCTGGGGAATCACGTCGCCAGCGCGGCGGATGATGACGGTGTCGCCGATCATCAGGCCCAGGCGGGCGACTTCGTCCATGTTGTGCAGGGTGGCGTTGGCGACGGTGACGCCCGCCACCTTGACCGGCTTGAGGCGCGCTACGGGCGTCACCGCGCCGGTACGGCCGACCTGGAACTCGACATCCAGCAGCTCGGTCAGCTCCTCCTGGGCGGGGAACTTGTGGGCGATGGCCCAGTGCGGGGTGCGGGCACGGAAGCCCAGTTGCTGCTGGTCCTCCAGGGTGTTGACCTTGAACACCACGCCGTCGATGTCGTAGGGCAGCGCCATGCGCCGCTGGCCGATATCGCGGTAGTAGTCCAGGCAGGCCTCGACGCCCTTGGCGAGGCGCAGCTCACGGCTGATGGGAATGCCCCAGCCCTTGAGGCGCTCCAGCATGCCCACCTGGGTGGGGGCCAGTTCGGTGCTGACCTGACCGATGCCGTAGCAGCAGAACTCCAGCGGGCGGCTGGCGGTGATCTTCGGGTCCAGCTGGCGCAAACTGCCGGCGGCGGCGTTGCGCGGGTTGGCGAAGGTCTTGCCGCCGCTCTCGGCCTGGCGGGCGTTGAGTTCCTCGAAACCGGCCTTGGGCATGTACACCTCGCCGCGCACTTCCAGCACCTGCGGCCAGCCTTCGCCCTTCAGCTTGAGCGGTACGTTGCGGATGGTGCGCACGTTGGCGCTGATGTCCTCGCCGGTGGTGCCGTCACCGCGCGTCGCGCCGCGCTCCAGCACGCCGTTGCGGTACAGCAGGCTGACGGCCAGGCCGTCGAGCTTCGGTTCGCAACTGTATTCCACGGCTGCTCCACCGCCGAAGAGGTCGCCGCCGGACAGGCCGAGACCACTCTGCACGCTGCGATCGAAGGCGAGAAGGTCCTCCTCCTCGAAGGCGTTGCCCAGGCTGAGCATGGGCACTTCGTGGCGCACTTCGCCGAAGGCGCTGAGGGCCTCGCCGCCGACACGTTGAGTGGGCGAATCGGGGGTGACCAGTTCCGGGTGCTCGGCCTCCAGGGCCTGCAGCTCGCGGAACAGGCGGTCGTACTCGGCGTCGGGCACGCTGGGCTCGTCGAGGACGTAATAGCGGTAGTTGTGCTCATCCAGTTCGGCACGCAGTGCCTGGATGCGCTGGGCGGCATTGCCTGAGGTGTCGTTCATGATGCGGGGCTCTTTTCCGTGCAAACGAAAAGAGCAGCCTGGGCTGCTCTGTTTCGGTGGACCTTCCGGTTCAGCGCTTCTGGGTCAGGCTGCGACGCTCGAACTCGACGATGCGCTGGCGGTAATGCTCGATGGTCTGGGCGGTCAGCACGCTGCGCTGGTCGTCCTTCAGCTCGCCGTTCAGCTCCTGGGAGAGCTTACGGGCAGCGGCCACCATCACGTCGAAGGCCTGCTTCGGGTGACGCGGGCCGGGCAGGCCGAGGAAGAAGCTCACCGCACGGGTGCTGAACAGGTCGATATCGTCCAGATCGAAGGTGCCGGGCTTGACGCCGTTGGCCATGGAGAACAGCACCTCGCCATTGCCGGCCATGCTCTCGTGACGGTGGAAGATGTCCATCTCGCCGAAACGCAGGCCGCTCTCGAGAATGTTCTGCAGCAGGGCCGGCCCCTTGAAGCCACCTTCGTCACGGGCGACCACGTTGATCACCAGCACTTCCTCCACGGGCGGCAGGTCCTGGGCCTTGGCCGGGCGCGCCGCCTTGGCGGAGGCAGCTTCCTCGACGGGAGTCAGCAGAGTCGGTACCGGCTCGTCCAGCGCCAGGTCGCCCTGGCGTGGCTCGTTGCGGCGCTTGTTCAGTTCCCTGGCGCTCATGCTGGGCAGGTCTTCCTCGTCCAGCAGCGGCTCCCCACGCTCGCGAACGCGGGCTGGCCCGAGGAGGCTGGGGTCCTCCTCGTCATCGGGAAGGTTGGAGAAACTGCGATCGAGCTTGAACTTGAGCTTGCCTTTGCCGCCACTCATGCGGCGCCAGCCATCAAACAAAATGCCGGCGATTACGATGACGCCGATGACGATCAGCCACTCGCGCAGACCGATTTCCATTAATCCTGTGTCCCCTGGTCAAAAAATATTCTGATAGTGATGAAGAAAGGACATCCGGTCCCCTGAAAACGTGGCGCCCAACTCCATGTTCCCAATGGCGTTTTCCACGTGTCAAAAAAATTGGGCATTAAGCTAGCACGGCCAGCCCAGCAGAGAAACCTCTGTTCACGAGGCCTGCAGGCCAACTCGGTCGGCAATCACCGCCGGATACATCAGGCCTCTACGAGGGAAAGCGCCTCCTCGACATCCACGGCGACCAACCGTGAGCATCCCGGCTCGTGCATGGTCACGCCCATCAACTGGTCGGCCATCTCCATGGCGATCTTGTTGTGGGTGATATAGATGAATTGGACCTTCTCCGACATTTCCTTGACCAATCGTGCATAACGGCCGACGTTGGCGTCGTCCAGCGGCGCATCCACCTCGTCGAGCATACAGAACGGCGCAGGGTTGAGCTGGAAGATGGCGAAAACCAGCGCCAGCGCGGTGAGGGCCTTTTCGCCACCGGACAGCAGGTGGATGGTGCTGTTCTTCTTGCCCGGCGGGCGCGCCATGATGGCCACCCCGGTGTCCAGCAGGTCTTCGCCGGTCAGTTCCAGATAAGCGTGCCCTCCCCCGAAGACCTTGGGGAACAGCGCCTGGAGGCCGGCGTTGATCTGGTCGAAGGTTTCCTTGAAGCGGTTGCGGGTCTCCTTGTCGATCTTGCGGATGACGTTCTCCAGGGTGTCCAGCGCCTCCACCAGGTCATCGTTCTGCGCGTCCAGGTAGCGTTTACGCTCGGACTGCTGCTGGTATTCGTCGATGGCGGCCAGGTTGATCGGGCCCAGGCGCTGGATGCGCGCGGCCAGTCGCTCCAGCTCCTCGTCCCAGGCCGGCTCGCTGGCGCCCTCGGGCAGCGTGGCGAGCACGCCGTGCAGGTCGTAACCGTCTTCCTGCAATTGGTCCTGCAGCGCCTTGCGGCGCACGGTCAGGGCCTGCCACTCCATGCGTTGCTGCTCCAGTTGGCCACGCAGCAGTTGCGACTGCTGCTCGGCCTGGGTACGGCGTTTCTCGGCGTCACGCAGTTCGCGGTCGGCATCTTCGAGGGCGAGCCGGGCAAGCTTGAGTTCGTCTTCCACCGCCATGCGGCGTTCCAGCAGCTCTTCCAGCTTCATGCGCAGCTCTTCCAGCGGGGCTGCGCCCTCCTCCAGGTTGAGGCTGAGCTGCTCGCGACGCTCTTCGAGGCGTTCGAACTGCTGGCTGAGGCGCTCCAGGGCCTGGCGTGTCGAGTCGTGCTGGGCCCGCAGGGAGCCCAGGCGCACGGCCAACTGGTGGGCCTGGTCCTTGTGCTGGCGAGCCTCCTGGCGGATGCGGTCGAGGCGTTCGCGCAGGTCATCGCGCTCGGCCAGCAGGCGTTCGCGCTGCTCGGTGTCGGTGGCCATGGCGTCCAGGGCGTCCTGCAGCACCAGGCGGGCTTCGCCCAGTTGCTCATGCTCCAGGGCGCGCTGTTCATCGAGTTCGGCCAGCTCCGCTTCCAGGCGCTGGCGACGCAGGTTGAGCTGCTCGACCCGCGCCTGCTGGGCGGACAGGCGGGCCTTCACCTCGGACAGGCAACGCGCCTCGTCCTGCACCTGGCGGCGTTGTTGTTCACGGGTTTCTTCCTGCTGGCGCTGCTGGTCCCGCAGGGTTTGCAGGGCCTCGTCGAGGCGCTCCAGTGTGGTTTCGCGTTCGCCACGCTCGGCGTGCAGGCGCTCCAGCTCCTGGCCACGGGCCAGCAGGCCGCTTTCCGCTTCGCTGGCGCGACGGACACGGAGGAAGTTGCGCCCGACCCAGTAGCCATCGCGGCTGATCAGGCTTTCGTCGGCGGCCAGCGTGGCGCGGCCGGCCAGGGCGTCGTCCAGGCTCTCCACCGGACGCACGCGGCCGAGCCAGGGCGCGAGATCGAGCCGTGACTCGACCTTGTCCAGCAGACTGCCGGCGACTCGCGCCCCGCCTTGGCCGGCGGCTACAAGTCGCAGGTCGCCCTGACTGAAGCCGGCCAGATCGAGCCCCTGGAAGTCCTCCAGCTGCACGGCCTGCAGGTCCGCCCCGAGGACGGTCTCCACCGCCAGCTCCCAGCCCGCCTCCACCCGCAGGCCTTCGGCCAGGCGCGGGCGCTGGTCGAGTCCATGCTCACGCAGCCAGTCTGCCGTGCCGGCACCGGGGTCGAGAGCAGCCTGCTGCAGGGCTTCCAGCGAGGCGATACGGCCGTTGAGGCGCTGCAGCTCGCCCTGGGCCTGCTGCTGGGCCTGGCTGGCGCGCTGCAGTTCATCACGCAACTGCTCCAGACGCTCCACCAGGGCCTCTTCGGCGGCCTGCAGGGTTTCCAGCTCCAGTTCGCCAGCAGCGGCCTGTTCATTCAATTCGAGGATGGCTGCGCTCTCGGGGTCGGCGGCCAGTTGGGCGCGCTCGTCAGCCAGGCGACGCTCGCGCTCCAGCACGCGCTCCAGGCTCTGCTCCAGCTGCTGGATGCGCGCCTGCTGCACTTCGGCCTGGCGCCGAGGCTCAGCGCTGCGCTGGTTGAAGCCGTCCCAGCGCTCCTGCCAGCCCTGCATGCCGGCCTCGGCCTCTTCGAGCTGGGCACTGGCCTCTTCGGCGGCGGCGGCGCTGAGTTCCTGCTCGGGGATGAGCATGTCCATCTCTTCACCGAGGGTCGCCAGCAGGGTGCGGTCATGCCCCAGGTGGGACTCGGTCTCCTGGCGGGCGCGCTCGGCATCGCGCAGGTCGTCCTGCAGTTGCCGCTGGCGCTGCTGGCCGTGCTGGATGCTCTGCTCGACCCGGGCGATATCACCGCCCACGGAATAGAAGCGGCCCTGCACCAGGTTGAAGCGTTCGGACAGCTCGTGATGGCCGTCACGCAGGCGTTCGATGGCAGCGTCGGCGTTGCGCTGCTCGGCCACCAGTGCCTCGAAGGCCACCTCCTGGCTGCCGATCACGCCTTCACGCTGACCCACCTGCTCGTTCAGCGCCTGCCACTTGAGGGCGGACAGCTGGGCCTTGAGCTGGCGCTCCTCGGCCTTGTACTCCTGGTACTTCTCCGCCGCCTGGGCCTGCCGATGCAGGCGGTCGAGCTGGCGCTCCAGCTCTTCGCGCAGGTCGGTCAGGCGCGCCAGGTTCTCGTGGGTGCGGCGGATGCGGTTCTCGGTCTCGCGGCGGCGCTCCTTGTACTTGGAGATGCCGGCGGCTTCCTCGATGAAGTTGCGCAGGTCCTCGGGCTTGGCCTCGATGAGCTTGGAGATCATCCCCTGCTCGATGATGGAGTAGCTGCGCGGCCCCAGGCCGGTGCCGAGGAAGATGTCGGTGATGTCCCGGCGGCGGCACTTGGTGCCGTTGAGGAAGTAGGTGTTCTGGCCGTCGCGGCTGACGCGGCGGCGAATGGAAATCTCGGCGAAGGCGGCATATTCGCCCACCAGGGAGTTGTCCGAGTTGTCGAAGATCAGCTCGATGCTGGCCTGGGCCACCGGCTTGCGGGTGTTGGAGCCGTTGAAGATGACGTCGGTCATCGACTCGCCACGCAGATTCTTGGCCGAGCTTTCGCCCATCACCCAGCGCACAGCGTCAATGATGTTCGACTTGCCGCAGCCGTTGGGGCCCACCACCGCCGACATGTTGCTGGGGAAGTTGACCGTGGTGGGGTCGACGAAGGACTTGAACCCGGCCAGCTTGATGCACTTGAGCCGCATGGGCGCCTCTCCCGATCAGTGGCGTCAGTGACCAGCCAGGGCGGCGAGCACCAACTGGCAGTTGTGCTGGCCGTAGCCCACCAGCACTTCGCGGATGCGCGCCAGGTCGCGGTCGATCACCGCCTTGAGCAGTTGGGCGAAGGCGTTCATGAACTGCACCATCTCGCCTTTGCGCTGCTCCAGCGCCAGGTGATAGGTGCGGCTGATGGCCGGCAGCAGGTTCTCCACCGTTTCCTCCAGATAGGGGTTGTCGGCGAAGGCATAGGCCGCGCGCATGATGCTGAAGCTGGACTCGACGAAGCCGCCGATGTCGTGCTCCCGCAGGTTCTGTTCGAGACGCTGCTGGATGGCCAGGAAGGGCGCAAGGTCCTCTTCGCTCTTCCAGCGCTGGGCAACGGCACAGCCCAGCAGAATGTACATCTCCATCATCAGCGCGTAGAGGCTCTGCACACGGTGCGGGGTGAGCTCGGACACCTGGGCGCCGCGGTGCGGCAGGATGGTGATCAGGTGGCGGCGCTGGAGGATCAGCAGCGCTTCGCGCACCGACCCGCGACTGACGTTGAGGGCCTGGGTGACCTTCTGCTCCTGGATGCGTTCGCGGGCCTTCAGGTCCCCTCGGATGATGCGCTCGGCGAGGTGGTGGGCGATCTGTTCGGCGAGGCTGTCCGGTGCCTTGAACGTCATGGTTTTCCTTCGGTCTTGGCTGTGGGGGGTCGATCAGGCGCCCTCGGGGTCCGGCACAGCGGGCTGGTCGGAAGGGGTCATGCACGAGGGATCTGCGCAGGACGCGGCAGGGGGCAAAGTGTAACACAGGGTGTTACCCGTCAAAGGTGACAGACGGCGGGCATTCAGACCTAAAGGTCGGTCGCCCCGCACCGGATTGAGGCGCAGGATTGTCCGACAATCCTGAAAAACCCACCCACCTGCACGGACGGAGCCCACCATGTTCGAACGCCTGCCCTCCAACTGGATGATCGCCCTGAAGAAAGTCGGCTACTGGATCTGGCTGATCCCGGTGGCCGGCATTCCCATGAGCTACTACTGGTCGCTGGGCAGCGACCACCCCAATGCCTGGCCCTGGCTGGTGATCACCATCGTCTTCGGAGTGATTCCGTTCCTCGATTTCGTCGTCGGCCGCGACCCGGCCAACCCCGACGAGTCGGACGACGTGCCGTTCATGGAGGGCCAGGGTTACTACCGCTTCCTCAGCCTGATGACCCTGCCGCTGTTGCTATTGATGCTGGCCTGGAGCGGCTGGGTGTTCGTCCATCACCCGGACTGGAACTGGGTGGGCAAACTCGGCTGGGTACTCTCGGTGGGCACGGTGATGGGCGCCATCGGCATCACCGTCTCCCACGAGCTGATCCACAAGGACCCGCTGCTGGAGCAGAGCGCCGGCGGTATCCTCCTGGCGGCGGTGTGCTACGCCGGCTTCAAGGTGGAGCATGTGCGCGGCCACCATGTGAACGTCTCCACCCCGGACGACGCCTCCTCTGCCCGCTTCGGCCAGAGCCTCTACCAGTTTCTGCCCCACGCCTATAAGCACAACTTCCTCAACGCCTGGAACCTGGAGGCCCAGCGCCTCAAGCGCAAGGGGTTGCCGGCGCTGCACTGGCGCAACGAGCTGGTGTGGTGGTACGCCCTGAGCGTCGCCATGCTGGTCGGCTTCTCCCTCGCCCTGGGCTGGCTGGGCGGGGTGTTCTTCCTGGTACAGGCGGCGATGGCCTTCACCCTGCTGGAGATCGTCAACTACGTGGAGCACTACGGCCTGCACCGCCGCAAACTGGACAACGGCCGCTATGAGCGCACCAGTCCGGCGCACTCCTGGAACAGCAACTTCCTGCTCACCAACCTGTTTCTCTTCCACCTGCAGCGCCATTCGGACCACCACGCCTACGCCAAGCGCCGTTACCAGGTGCTGCGCCATTTCGACGACAGCCCGCAGTTGCCCAACGGCTATGCCGGGATGATCGTCCTGGCGCTGTTCCCGCCGCTGTGGCGCGCCGTGATGGACAAGCGGGTGCGCGCCTATTATGCCGGTGAAGAACACCAGTTGACCGACCAGCAACAGGTGGCCTGACCCGCCCCTCTCCCTCTCTCCATCCAAGCGCCCCGCCCCAGAGCGGGGCGTTTGCATTCCGGTCTACCCTTGCTCCAGAGCCCCGGCACGGCGCTTGCTAGAAAGCTCGAATAATTTTCTGACTTTCAGGTCAGAAAATTATTGACCGAAAAGTCAACGGACTCTAAATTCGCGGCCATACGAGCCCTCGTAAACAACAATAAAGTGCCTGGAGGTCTTCCTTGATCCAGTTTCTACTCAACCGGGAGCTGCGCACCGAACATGCGCTCGACCCCAACGTCACGGTGCTGAACTACTTGCGTGAGCACCTGGGCAAGACAGGAACCAAGGAGGGCTGCGCCTCCGGTGATTGCGGTGCCTGCACCGTGGTGGTGGGCGAGGTGGTCGACGACCGCATCCGCTACCGCACCCTCAATGCCTGCCTGACGTTCGTCTCCTCGCTGCACGGCAAGCAGCTCATCACCGTCGAAGACCTCAAGCACAAGGGCCAGTTGCACAGCGTCCAGCAGGCCATGGTGGACTGCCATGGTTCCCAGTGCGGCTTCTGCACCCCCGGTTTCGTCATGTCGCTGTTCGCCCTGCAGAAGAGCCGGGCCGCCTCCGGCAGCACCGGCTACGACAAGGCCCAGACCCTGGAAGCCCTGGCCGGCAACCTGTGCCGCTGCACCGGCTACCGCCCGATCCTCGATGCCGCCGAGCAGGCCTGCTGCCAGACGCAGACCGACCAGTTCGACGCCGCCGAAGCCGAGACCCTCGCCCAACTCAAGGCGATTGCCCCGCGCGACACCGCCGAGCTGAACAGCGGCGACAAGCGCTGCCTGGTGCCGCTGACCATCGGCGACCTGGCCGAACTCTACGTTTCCAACCCGCAGGCCCGCCTGCTGGCCGGCGGCACCGACCTGGCCCTGGAAGTCACCCAGTTCCACCGCGAGCTGCCGGTGATGATCTACGTCGGCCATATCGACGCCATGAAGCGCATCGAGACGGATGCCGACTTCATCGAGATCGGCGCCGCCACCCCGCTGTCCGACTGCTACGAGACCCTGTCCCGCGAGTACCCGGACTTCGGCGAACTGCTGCACCGTTTCGCCTCCCTGCAGATCCGCAACCAGGGCACCCTCGGCGGCAACATCGGCAATGCCTCGCCCATCGGCGACGCGCCGCCGCTACTGATCGCCCTCGGCGCCGAGATCGTCCTGCGCAAGGGCAACCAGACCCGCACCCTGCCGCTGGACGAATACTTCCTGGACTACAAGGTCACCGCCCGCCAGGAGTCCGAGTTCATCGAGAAGGTGCGCATACCCCGCGCCCGCAAGAACCAGGTGTTCCGCGCCTACAAGGTCTCCAAGCGCCTGGACGACGACATCTCCGCCGTCTGCGCCGCCTTCAACCTGGTGATCGAAGACGGCGTGGTGCGCCGCGCTCGCGTCGCCTTCGGCGGCATGGCCGGCATACCCAAGCGCGCCAGCGCCTGCGAACAGGCCCTGGTCGGCTCCGCCTGGTACCCGGGCACCGTCGAGCGCGCCTGTGAAGCCCTGGCCCAGGACTTCAGCCCCCTCACCGACTTCCGCGCCAGCAAGGAATACCGTCTGCTGGCTGCCCAGAACCTGCTGCGCAAGTGCTTCCTCGAACAGCAATCCCCAGCCGTCGAAACCCGGGTGACCGCCTATGTCTAAGCACCATTTCAAGACCCAGGAAGAACTGGCGGCGCTGTTCCGTGCCGACATCACCACCGGCGTCGGCAAGAGCGTCAAGCACGAGAGCGCGCCCAAGCACGTCACCGGCGAAGCGGTGTACGTCGACGACCGCCTGGAGTTCCCCAATCAGCTGCACGTCTATGCCCGCATGAGCGACCGCGCCCACGCGCGCATCGTCCGCATCGACACCCGCCCCTGCTACGCGATCCCCGGCGTGGCCATCGCCATCACCGCCGAGGACGTGCCCGGGCAACTGGACATCGGCCCGGTGGTGGCCGGTGACCCGCTGCTGGCGGACGGCAAGGTGGAATACGTCGGCCAGGTGGTGCTCGCCGTGGCTGCCGACAGCCTGGAAACCGCACGCAAGGCCGCCATGGCCGCCCTCATCGAGTACGAAGACCTGGAGCCCGTGCTCGACGTGGTCGAGGCCTACCGGAAGAAGCACTACGTGCTCGACCCGCACCAGCACAAGCGCGGCGACTCCGCCACCGCCCTGGCCGCTTCGAAGCACCGCCTGCAGGGCCACCTGCACATCGGCGGGCAGGAGCACTTCTACCTGGAGACCCAGATCTCCTCGGTGATGCCCAGCGAAGACGGCGGCATGATCGTCTACACCTCCACCCAGAACCCCACCGAAGTGCAGAAGCTGGTGGCCGAAGTACTGGGCGTGCCGATGAACAAGATCGTCATCGACATGCGCCGGATGGGCGGCGGCTTCGGCGGCAAGGAAACCCAGGCCGCCGGCCCCGCCTGCCTCTGCGCGGTGATCGCCCACCTCACCGGCCGGCCTACCAAGATGCGCCTGCCGCGCATGGAAGACATGAGCATCACCGGCAAGCGCCACCCCTTCTACGTCGAGTACGACATCGGCTTCGACGACCAGGGCCTGCTCACCGGCATCGAACTGCAGCTCGCGGGCAACTGCGGCTACTCGCCGGACCTCTCCGGCTCCATCGTCGACCGCGCGATGTTCCACTCGGACAACGCCTACTTCCTCGAACACGCCACCATCAACGGCCTGCGCTGCAAGACCAACACCGCCTCCAACACCGCCTACCGCGGCTTCGGCGGCCCCCAGGGGATGGTCGCCATCGAAGAGATCATGGACGTCATCGCCCACCACCTGGGCAAGGACCCGCTGGCGGTGCGCAAGCTCAACTACTACGGCAAGGACGAGCGCAACGTCACCCACTACTACCAGACCGTCGAGCACAATCTGCTCGCCGAGATGACCGCCGAACTGGAGGCCAGCGCCGAGTACGCCCAGCGCCGCGACGCCATCCGCACCTTCAACGCCCAGAGCCCGGTGCTGAAGAAAGGCCTGGCGATGACGCCGGTGAAGTTCGGCATCAGCTTCACCGCCACCTTCCTCAACCAGGCCGGCGCGCTGATCCATGTCTACACCGACGGCAGCATCCACCTGAACCACGGCGGCACCGAGATGGGCCAGGGCCTCAACACCAAGGTCGCCCAGGTGGTGGCCGAAGTGTTCCAGGTGGACATCTCGCGCATCCAGATCACCGCCACCAACACCGACAAGGTGCCCAACACCTCGCCGACGGCCGCCTCCAGCGGCACCGACCTGAACGGCAAGGCCGCGCAGAACGCCGCCGAGACCATCAAGGGACGCCTGGTGGACTTCCTCGTCGGGCACTTCAAGGTCACCCCCGAGGACGTGGCGTTCAAGAACAGCCAGGTGCGCGTGCGCGACCAGTACCTCGCCTTCGAAGAGGTCATCCAGCTGGCCTACTTCAACCAGGTCTCGCTCTCCAGCACCGGCTTCTACCGCACGCCGAAGATCTACTACGACCGCGACAAGGCCGCCGGCCGCCCCTTCTACTACTTCGCCTACGGCATCGCCTGCTGCGAAGTGCTGGTGGACACCCTCACCGGCGAGTACAAGATGCTGCGCACCGACATCCTCCACGACGTCGGCGCCTCGCTGAACCCGGCCATCGACATCGGCCAGGTGGAAGGCGCCTTCGTCCAGGGCATGGGCTGGCTGACCACCGAGGAGCTGGTGTGGAACGCCAAGGGCAAGTTGATGACCAGCGGCCCGGCCAGCTACAAGATCCCGGCCATCGCCGACATGCCCATCGACCTGCGGGTGAAGCTGGTGGAGAACCGCAAGAACCCCGAGCAGACGGTGTTCCACTCCAAGGCCGTGGGCGAGCCGCCCTTCATGCTCGGTATCGCCGCCTGGTGCGCCATCAAGGACGCCGTGGCCAGCCTCGCCGACTACAAGGCCCACCCGCAGATCGACGCACCGGCCACCCCCGAGCGCGTGCTCTGGGGCGTCGAGCAGATGAAGGCGCTGCAACGCAAGGCCGAGGCCGCCAGCAACGCCCATGTGGAGCCTGCCTGAGGGCAGCCGGGAGGCGACCGATGACCCCACGTCCGATCCTGCACGACACCCCGGCCCGGCCGGCAGCCGCCACCGACACGCCTCGCCCCGGCGAGCGTGACGACTGGCGCCTGTCCCGCTCGCGCCGCCCGCTGCGCAACTGGAGGCTGAGCCGATGAGCTGGATCAACGCCCTTGCCGAGCTGCAGCAGCGCGGCGAACCCAGCGTGCTGGTGACCATCATCGAAGAGCGGGGCTCCACGCCCCGCAACGCCGGCTCGAAGATGGTGGTCACCGCCGAGCGCATCTACGAAACCATCGGCGGCGGCCACCTGGAGTTCAAGGCCATGGCCATCGCCCGGGAGATGCTCGCGAGCGGCAGCCGCGACACCCGCCTGGAGCGCTTCAGCCTGGGCGCCAGCCTCGGCCAGTGCTGCGGCGGCGCCACCGTGCTGCTGTTCGAGCCGATGGACCAGCCCCAGGCGCAGATCGCCCTGTTCGGCGCCGGCCACGTCGGCCGCGCCCTGGCCCCACTGCTCGCCAGCCTGCCGTGCAAGGTGCGCTGGATCGACTCGCGAGAAAGCGAATTCCCCGAGCAGGTGCCCGCCGGCGTGGAGAAGGTGGTGAACGACGAGGTGGTCGACGAAGTCGACGCCCTGCCCTCCGGCAGCTACTTCATCGTCATGACCCACAACCACCAGTTGGACCTGGAGCTGACCGCCGCCATCCTCAAGCGCAACGACTTCGCCTACTTCGGCCTCATCGGCTCGCGCACCAAGCGGGTCAAGTTCGAGCACCGCCTGCGCGAGCGCGGCTTCGCCAGCGAAACCGTGCAGCGCATGCGCTGTCCCATGGGGCTGGCCGAGGTCAAGGGCAAGCTGCCGGTGGAGATCGCCATCTCCATCGCCGGTGAGATCATCGCCACCTACAACGCCACCTTCGGACAGAAGGACAATGGCCAGGACGTGAAGAAGGGAGAAACGGTCGCCCGGCTGGTGCCCAGCTCCCGCCGCGAACAGGCCTGACCAGACGACGCACAGGAAAGCGGGCGTCCCCCGGCGCCCGCTTTTCCACGCCCGCGCGAAACGCGGGCCCTCAAGTACCGCATTGACCGACGAGACTGCCATGACCCGTTTGATTGCCTACCGCTCCGCCCTCCTCCACAGCATCGCCGACCCTGCAGAAGTGGGCGTCGAGGCCTCCTACGAATACTTCGAGGACGGCATCCTGCTGGTGGAGGATGGCCGCATCGCCCGCATCGGCCACGCCCGCGACCTGCTGCCCCAGCTCGACGGCGTGGAGATCCGCGAATACCCCAACGCGCTGATCACCCCCGGTTTCATCGACACCCACATCCACTACCCGCAGACCGGCATGATCGCCTCCTACGGTGAGCAGTTGCTGGACTGGCTGAACACCTACACCTTCCCTACCGAGCGCGCCTTCGCCGACCCGGCCCACGCCCGCGAAGTAGCCGACCTGTTCCTCGGCGAGCTGCTGCGCAACGGCACCACCACCGCCCTGGTGTTCGGCACCGTGCACGCCACCTCCGTGGACGCCTTCTTCGAAGCCGCCCAGGCGCTGGACCTGCGCATGATCGCCGGCAAGGCACTGATGGACCGCAACGCCCCGGACTACCTCACCGACACCGCCGAATCCGGCTATGCCGACAGCAAGGCGCTGATCGAGCGCTGGCACGGCAAGGGCCGCCTGCACTACGCAGTGACCCCGCGCTTCGCCCCCACCAGCACCCCCGAGCAACTGGAGCTGGCCGGCAAGCTCTATGGCGAATACCCCGGCCTGTACATGCACACCCACCTCTCCGAGAACAAGGCGGAGATCGAATGGGTCAAGTCGCTGTTCCCCGAGCGCAAGGGCTACCTGGACGTCTACGACCACTACCGGCTGATCGGCGAGCGCTCGGTGTTCGCCCACGGCGTGCACCTGTGCGACGAGGAGTGCCAGCGCCTGGCCGAGACCGGCTCTGCCGTGGCCTTCTGCCCCACCTCCAACCTGTTCCTCGGCAGCGGCCTGTTCGACCTGCAGAAGCTGGAACAGCACGGCGTGCGCGTGGGCCTAGGCACGGACGTCGGCGCCGGCACCAGCTTCTCCCAGCTGCAGTCGCTGAACGAGGCCTACAAGGTCATGCAGCTGCAGGGCAAGAAGCTCGACCCGTTCAAATCCCTCTACCTCGCCACCCTGGGCGGCGCCCGCGCGCTGTACCTGGACGACCACATCGGCAACTTCCAGACCGGCAAGGACGCCGACTTCGTCGTCCTCGACTACCAGGCCACCCCGCTCATGGCCTACCGCATGCAGCAGGCCCGCAGCCTGGCGGAGAAACTGTTCGCGCTGACCATCCTCGGCGACGACCGCACCGTGAAGGAAACCTTCGCCGCCGGCCGCTCGGTACATCGCCGCGCCTGAACCACGCCACGGTTTCCAGACGCAGAAACGCAACGAGGGGGCCAATTGGCCCCCTCGTTGCGTTACAGCAGTGCGGATCAGTCTTCGCGGTAGCGACGCAGCTTCAGCGACTTGCCCGCCACGCGGGTGTCCTTCAGCTTGCCCAGCAGGCGATCCAGGCCCTCTTCGGGCAGCTCGATCAGGCTGAAAGTCTCGCGGATCTGGATACGACCGATGGCTTCGCGCGCCAGGCCACCCTCGTTGAGGATGGCGCCCAGCAGGTTCTTCGCGGCGATGCCGTCGCGGGTCCCCAGGGCGGTGCGGCAACGCACGCGGCCTTCGCCGACCGGCAGCGGCGCACGACGCTCGCGGTATTCACCGCGCTCGCCACGCTCACCGTCACGCTCACGGCGCTCACGGGGCTGGGGAGCGCCCGGTACCAGCGGCTGCTCGCGCTCCACGTCCGCCAGGTTCAGCGACTGGCCGTTGGTGGCCTTGCGCAGCAGCGCAGCGGCCAGGGCACGCGGGCTGCAGCCGATGTCGGCGATCAGGCGGTCGAGCAGTTCGCCATGGCTGGCCTCGGCGTCGGCCACCAGGGGGGCCAGGCTGTTGGTCAGCTTCCTGATCCGTGCATCCAGTACCTGGGGCGCGGTGGGCAGACGGACTTCGGCGACCTTCTGGTTGGTCACGCGCTCGATCACCTGCAGCATGCGGCGCTCGCGCGGGGTGACCAGCAGCAGGGCACGGCCTTCACGACCGGCACGGCCGGTACGGCCGATACGGTGCACGTAGGACTCGGGGTCGTACGGCATGTCCACGTTCACCACGTGGGTGATGCGCGGTACGTCGATGCCGCGAGCGGCGACGTCGGTGGCGACGACGATGTCCAGGCGGCCGTCCTTGAGGGACTCGATCACGCGCTCACGCTGGTTCTGGGCGATGTCGCCGTTCAGCGCAGCAGCCTTGTAGCCCTTGGCTTCCAGGGCGGAGGCCAGGTCCAGGGTGGCCTGCTTGGTGCGCACGAAGGCGATCAGCGCGTCGAACTCCTCGACTTCCAGCAGGCGCAGCACGGCACCGACCTTCTGGTCGGCGTGGACCATCAGGTGGGCCTGCTCGATGCGGGCCACGGTCTGGGTCTTGGCAGCGATCTTGACGTGCTGCGGCTCTTTCAGGTGACGCTCGGCGATCGAACGGATCGACGGCGGCAGGGTGGCGGAGAACAGCACGCTCTGACGGCTTTCCGGCAGGGCCTCGAAGATCACTTCGAGGTCTTCCATGAAGCCGAGCTTGAGCATCTCGTCCGCTTCGTCCAGCACCATCTGCTGCACGGTGGCGAGCATCTTCTCGTCACGGCGCAGGTGGTCGCACAGGCGGCCGGGGGTGGCCACGATCACCTGGGCGCCCTGGCGCAGGGCCTTGAGCTGCGGGCCCATGGGCGCGCCGCCGTAGACGGCCACGACGTTCAGGCCGGGCATCTGCTTGGCGTAGGTTTCGAAAGCGGTGGCGACTTGCAGTGCGAGCTCGCGGGTCGGTGCCAGGATCAGCGCCTGCGGCTCACGTTTGGCCGGATCGATACGGGAGAGGATCGGCAGCGCGAAGGCTGCAGTCTTGCCGGTACCGGTCTGGGCCTGGCCGATCATGTCGTGCCCGGCGAGGATCACCGGAATCGACTGGGCCTGGATGGGGGAAGGCTCTTCGTAGCCCACTGCAGCGATGGCAGCGAGAACATTGGGGTGAAGGCCGAGCGCGGCGAATCCGCCGATATCCTGGGTCATGGGTATGCCTCATGTGCATCCGCAAAGACCCAAACCCAAAGCTGCATATGCCGAAAGACCTTGTGGGTCACCCTGGCAGCCTGGGAGAGAATTTGCGAGTTGCTTATTGGTTGGAGTGTTACGTCTAGGGTAGTCCGCGATGCGGACGGTGCAGCTGAAGGCGAATGCCCCGAAAGATGCAGTTCCTGAACGGGGCCCAGTTAGGGCCGGCGCGCATCATACAGCAAAAGCTGACAAGCGCGCAGCGTTTTTCTCACGCAAAGCGCCAGACGGCTCTGGTCGCATGGACAACGCCACACGCAACGGCTATATCCTCCGAGCCCCCGCCCTTCCCTCCGAGGACCGCCTCCATGTCCCACGCCCAAACCGGCCGCGTGACCCGCGAACAGCGCGGCCACATCCTGCTGCTCGGTCTCGACCGCCCAGCCAAGCGCAACGCCTTCGACCAGGCGATGCTCGATGACCTGGTGCTGGCCCTGGGGGACTACGAGCGGGATGACGAGGCACGCTGCGCACTGGTGTTCGCCCACGGCGAGCACTTCACCGCCGGCCTCGACCTGGCCAACGTCGCCGAGACCTTCCGCAACGGCTGGCAACTGCCCGAGGGCGCCGTCGACCCCTGGGGCACCTTCGGCGGCCCGCGCCTGAGCAAACCGCTGCTGGTGGCCGTGCAGGGCTACTGCTTCACCATCGGCATCGAACTAATGCTCGCCGCCGACATCAACCTCTGCGCCAGCAACACCCGTTTCGCCCAGATGGAAGTCCAGCGCGGCATCTTCCCCTTCGCCGGCGCCACCCTGCGCCTGCCCCAGGTGGCCGGCTGGGGCAACGCCATGCGCTGGCTGCTCACTGGCGACGAATTCGACGCCCACGAAGCCCTGCGCCTGGGCCTGGTGCAAGAGGTGCTGGCCAGCGAAGAGCTGATGCCCCGCGCCCTCTGGCTGGCCGAGCGGATCGCCGCCCAGGCGCCACTGGGCATCCGCGCCACCCTTGCCTCCGCACGGCAGGTGGTGAACGAGGGTGAACTCGCCGCCGCCCGCGCCCTGCCGGCGGTCGCCCAGCGCCTGCTGACCTCGGAGGACGCCCGGGAAGGCCTGCAAGCCATGCTCGAGCGCCGCCCTGGCACCTTCAAGGGACGCTGAAGCCATCGCACCACTGCTGATCCTGCTGCCCGGCCTGGACGGCAGCGGCCTGCTGTTCGCCCCCCTGCGCCAGGCCCTTGACGGGCGCCTGGACTGCCAGGTGCTCGGCTACCCGACGCTGGCGCCCCAGGACTACGACAGCCTGGTCGAATGGGCGGAACAGCAACTGCCGAAAGACCGGCCCTTCATCCTGCTCGGAGAATCCTTCTCCGGCCCCGTCGCCTTGAAATTGGCGCTGCGACACCCGCCGGGCCTGATGGGGCTGGTGCTGGCCTGCAGCTTCGCCCACCGCCCTCGACCGGGGATCGCTCTTCTCACACCGCTGATCCGCCGACTGCCCCTCGACGCCGTGCCGGGTTGGCTGCTGCGCTTTGCCCTGCTGGGCGCCGACGCGCCCGCGTCGACCCTGGCGGCCCTGCGCCAGAGCCTGTCCCTGGCCCCACCAGCCTGTCTCGCCGCGCGCCTGCGCGCCGTCGCCACGGTGGACCTGCGGGCCCGCCTGACGGAACTGCAGGTTCCGTCGCTCTACCTGCAGGCCCGGCAGGACCGTTTGGTGCCGGCACGGACCGCCCGGGCAATGGCGCGCCGCACCCGCGGCTTCAACCTGGTCCGCCTGGACGGCCCCCACGCACTGCTGCAGGCCCACCCCCTGGCCTCGGCCGAGGCCATCATGGCGTTCTACCGGCGGCACCTGGGTGTGAACTGAATCATCGGGAAGAGATGATCGCCGTCACCCTGCACCTTCCCGGAGCTTTTCTATACTCGTTGCACAACCTCGAACCGGACCGCCCTGTGCCCGCCAAAGCGCCCTGGATCATCGCCCTGCTCTGCCTCGCATTCGGCCTCCAGGCACAGCCACGTCAGGTGGACCTGTACCTGCCCGATGCACCGCCCTTGACCCTGGTTCAGGACGCCAAGGGCCACGGCATCGTCGGTGACGCCGCACTTTTGGCGCTCAAGCGCGCCGGCTACCGGGTGCGCATCCGCGTCGAGCCCTGGGCCCGGGCGCAGAAAACCGTCATGGACGGCCGCGACCTGCTGATCATCCCCCTCTCCCGCACCCCCGAGCGCGAAGCCCATTACACCTGGGTGGCACCGGTCATGGCGCTGGACCGGGTGTTCTTCAGCCTCGACGAGCCGGTGAAGAACTTCGAGGAGGCGCGCCAACGCTACCGGCAGATCGGCGTGGGGCTCGGCACCGCCCAGAGCGACATCCTCCACCGCGAAGGCTTCGCAGGCGAACAGATCCGCCACCTGATGCTGGGTGACAAACCCGTGCAGTTGTTGCTGATGGGGCGCATCGACGCCTGGTTCACCGGCGCAATCGAAGGGCTCTACATCTGGCCCCAGGTCACCGACCGGAAACTGCACATCAGCCCGCCACTGGCCACCACCGACCTCTACATCGCCTGCTCGCGCCAGTGCGACCCACAATTGGTCGACGCCGTCGCGCAGGCCATGCAGGCCCTGCGCGACGAAGGCCGCATAAAGCACATCCAGAAACACTACCTGCCTGGGGTTCGGTGAACAGGGCGAGGCCCAAAACCATCGACAGCCCAAGCAGCGCGTCCTATGATGCGCGCGCCCTTCGGTGGCGATTCTGCCGCCAGGGTCGATGATCTGCCTCTTCCCTGTCCGTCGGCGATGGCCGGCCCGCAGCATGAACACTCAATGTGTCATCTCACTGATCAAGCGCATCGAGCTTGATCACCTGTTCGACCTTGCACTCAACAGCGCACCCGACCTTCACAACGAACCGCCCCTGCCTCCTTGCGGCTGCATACACCCAGAACACGAATACGCATTCGGCCGGTTGTTCGATGCGGTCCGCTTCCAACCTCATCAGTTGAATCAACTGCTGGCAGCAGAACGAAGCTTGGTGACAGCCGGTAACGGGTTGGGTGAAAACGTCCTGCACTGGATGGCGGTTGAAAACCGTGTACAGGAAATCGAATTACTCCGAGGGCTGGGTTCTCCGATTCCTGGCCCAGCCCTGGTCGAAGCCGTGGAAATGGGCCATGCCGAAACGGTGATCCTGTTATTGGAACTGGGCGTGGAAGTAGACCGACACGGCTGCCGTATCGCCCTGATGGAAAGCGGTCTGGCATCGAGCAAGCGCAGCCTCATCGACCGTTACTTCCGCCAGTTCGGCCACTACCTGATCGATCAGCCCGACACAGTACGCCCCCGGCGTATGCACCGGCGCCAGAAGCGGCAAGAGCTTCGCCCCAACCACCGGCAACCACTGGCCACTCAACCCAATCGACGGCTGAGCCCGCGTCGCCCCGCGAACCAGTTGCTGCGACAGCTCCAAGCGCTGGACGACTAACTCCGATCAGAAATGCTTGCCCGGGTCTTCCGGCGGCGTTTCCTCGGGCAGTTCCTCCAGCTTCAGCTCCAGGCCCCAACTGGCCGCGTCCTGGGTACGGGGCGCGGCCGGTGGCGGGGTGGGAGCGGCGGCTGGAGCCGGCGTCGGCGCGGGGGCTGGGCCATCGCGGTAGAGCTTCAGCTTGAGGCGCAGGTTGTTGGCGGAGTCGGCATTCTTGATCGCCTCGTCCTCACTGATAGCGCCTTCCACCACCAGGTCGAACAGCGCCTGGTCGAAGGTCTGCATGCCCAGGGCCTTGGACTTCTCCATGATCTCCTTGATGGAGCTGAAATCACCGCGCTTGATCAGGTCGCTGATGGTGGAAGTGCCCAGCAGCACCTCCACCGCCGCGCGACGCTTGCCGTCGGAGGTGCGTACCAGGCGTTGGGAGACGAAGGCCTTGAGGTTGTTGCCCAGGTCGTTGAGCAGCTGCGGCCGGCGCTCCTCGGGGAAGAAGTTGATGATGCGGTCCAGCGCCTGGTTGGCGTTGTTCGCGTGCAGGGTGGAAATGGCCAGGTGGCCGGTGTCGGCGAAAGCCAGGGCGTGCTCCATGGTCTCGCGGTCGCGGATCTCACCGATCAGGATCACGTCCGGCGCCTGGCGCAGGGTGTTCTTCAACGCCGCGTGGAAGCTGCGGGTGTCCACCCCCACCTCGCGCTGGTTGATGATGGATTTCTTGTGCCGGTGCACGTACTCCACCGGGTCTTCGATGGTGATGATGTGCCCGCCGCTGTTGCGGTTGCGGTAGTCGATCAGTGCCGCCAGGGAGGTGGACTTGCCAGAGCCGGTGCCGCCGACGAAAAGCACCAGGCCGCGCTTCTCCATCACCACCTTGAGCAGCACCTCGGGCAGCTTGAGGTCCTCGAAGCGGGGGATGTCCAGCTTGATGTTGCGCGCGACGATAGAGACCTCGTTGCGCTGCTTGAAGATGTTGATGCGGAAGCGCCCCACGTTGGGCACTGAAATCGCCAGGTTCATCTCCAGCTCACGGTCGAATTCGACGCGCTGCTCCGGGTCCATGATCGACTCGGCGATACGCGCCACGTCCCCCGGCTTGAGCGGGTCGGCGCTCAGCGGCTTGAGCACGCCATTGAACTTGGCGCAGGGCGGCGCGCCGGTGGACAGGTAGAGATCCGAGCCATCCTGGGAGGCAAGGACCTTCAGCATCGAAGGGAGATCCATGGGGCGTGTATCCGTGGGGCGGGACAAGGTAACGGTAGGCGAATTTCGCCAGTGGGCACGGCGCGTGCCGTGAAGGCGACGAACTGTATGGCCCGACCCGCGACTGGCACAATGAACGGCTCCACAAACCAAGAGGAAATCCCATGGCCAAGGCCCTTGCCCGCCACATCCTGGTCAAGACCGAGGCGGAAGCCGAACAGATCAAGCAGCGCCTGGCCAAGGGCGAAGATTTCGCCGTGCTGGCGAGGAAGCACTCCATCTGCCCATCCGGCAAGCGCGGTGGCGACCTGGGCGAGGTGCGCCCCGGACAGATGGTGCGGGTGATCGATCAGGTGATCTTCAAGAAACCGGTGCGCACCATCCACGGCCCGGTGAAGAGTCAGTTCGGCTATCACCTCGTGCAGGTGTTCTTCAGGGACTGAAACAGTCCTACGCGCCACGTCGAGGCATCCCCCTTCCGCCATCGGCCACCCCCTGGGGATGCGGCGATTGCCTTCCGCTACCGTGGGCGGCTTTCGTAACTGATAGAGGAAGCCGACCATGTGGTTTGCCAGGAAGAAGCCGGCCGCGCCGCCCGTATCGCTGGGGGAGCTCGAGCTGCGGGCCATCCGCAATGCCATGGCGATGATCGAGTTCAGCCCGGACGGCACCATCCTCGATGCCAACGCCGCGTTCCTCGGCGTCGTGGACTACCAACTGGACAACGTACTTGGGCGCAACCACAGCCTGTTCTGCACCCCGGAACTGGTGCGCAGCCCGGCCTACGAAGAGTTCTGGCGCCGCCTGCGGGCCGGCGAGCACTTCAGCGACCGTTTCATGCGCCTGACCCGCAGCGGCCGCCAGGTATGGCTGGAGGCCACCTACATGCCGGTACTGGATGAAACCGGCCAGACCATCCGCATCCTCAAGGTCGCCACCGACATCACCCGCCAACTGGAAGCCGAGCACGTTCACGAGAGTTACGTGAACGCCATCAACCACGCCATGGCCGCCATCGAGTTCGACCTCGAAGGCCGGGTGGTGGGCGCCAACGCCAACTTCCTCGGCCTGATGGGCTACAGCCTCAACGAGGTGCAGGGCAAGCACCACAGCCTGTTCTGCTGTGCCGAGGAGGCCAGCGGCAGCGACTACCAGCACTTCTGGGACCGCCTGCGCCACGGCGAGTACATCTCCGATCGGTTCCGCCGGGTCACCCGCTCGGGCAGCACCATCTGGCTGCGCGCCACTTACAGCCCGCTGTACGACTCCACCGGCCGCCCCTACGGCGTGGTCAAGTTCGCCACCGACATCACCCCACAGATGCTGCGGCGCGACACCGAGGCCGCCGCCGCGCAACTGGCTCAGGACATCGCCCGGGAAACCGACATCACCGCCGACCGCGGCACCCGCACCGTGGCCGAGACGGTCCAGGTGGTCACCGAGATCGCCGACGACCTGGCCGCCGTGGCCGGGCAGATCGAAGGCCTCAACCAGCAGTCGGAGCAGATCACCAATATCGTCCAGGTGATCCGCTCCATCGCCGACCAGACCAACCTGCTGGCGCTCAACGCTGCCATCGAGGCCGCCCGCGCCGGCGACCAGGGGCGCGGCTTCGCGGTGGTCGCCGACGAGGTTCGCCAACTGGCCTTCCGCACCAGCCAGGCCACGGTGGAGATCAAGGCCGTGGTGCAGCAGAACCAGAGCCTGGCCCACGATGCGGTGACCGGCATGGCCACCACCCAGACTCGCGCCCAACGCGGCGTGGAGCTGGCCAACCAGGCCGGCACGGTGATCACTGAAATCCGCTCCGAAGCCCAGCGCGTAGTCGACGCCGTGGCCCAGATCGCCCTCTCCTACACGGACTGACCCACCTGCGGCTCACTCCCGGCCGGCGACCTCCGCCGCCGGGACACCGATCATTCGTACAGCCGCCGTACAGCCGACCTTACTTACGCTTGGCACCGAGCCTGGACGGCTCCGAAAGCCCCCCAGGGAACGTACACCCGACCATGCAGACCTCTCCGACCATGCGCTGGCAGCGACTCGCGATCCCCGTCCTTCTTCTCCTGCTACTCCTGCGTCTCATCGCCGCCTGGGCACTCCCTCTCACCGACAAGACCGAAGCCCGCTACGGTGAGATCGCCCGCAAGATGTGGGAGACCGGCAACTGGGTCACCCTGTGGCACGACTACGGCGTGCCCTTCTGGGCCAAGCCGCCCCTGTCCACCTGGCTCTCCGCCGGCAGCATGGACCTGCTCGGCATCACCGAACTGGCAGCACGGCTGCCCTCGCTGCTGCTGGCCGTGGCCACCTTGTTGCTGACCTGCAGCCTCATCCGCCAGCGCAGCGGCCGCGACGCCGCCCTCGCCTGTGCACTGATCCTCGGCAGCGGGCTGCTGTTCCTCGGCACCGCCGGCACGGTGATGACCGACTCCGCTCTGCTGTTCTGCGTCACCTTCAGCCTGGTGGCGGTCTGGCGTGCCGTGGTCCTGGGCAGCCTGGCCTGGGGCTACCTGCTGTTCGTCGGGCTGGGGCTCGGCCTGCTGGCCAAGGGGCCGCTCGCCGGCGTGCTGGTGGGCTTGCCGGTGTTCTTCTGGGTCCTGCTGGGCAACCGTTGGCGCGCCCTCTGGCAGGGTCTGCCCTGGCTCACCGGCACTCCTCTGATGCTGGCCATCGCGCTGCCCTGGTACCTGCTGGCAGAACACTGCACCCCGGGCTTCCTGAACTACTTCATCGTCGGCGAGCACCTCAGTCGTTTCTTCGATGCCGGCTGGAAGGGCGACAGGTACGGCTTCGCCCACGCCACCCCGCGCGGCATGATCTGGCTCTACGCCTTCGCCGCACTGCTGCCCTGGTCACTGGTGATGCTCGCCTGGCTGGCGCGCCACGGCCGCCAACTGCCGCGCCTGGTACGTGACGAGGACGGCTGGGTGCTCTACCTGGCGCTCTGGACGCTGATGACGCCGCTGTTCTTCACCCTCTCCGGCAACATCATCTTCCCCTACCCCATGCCCATGCTGCCGGGCTGCGCCCTGCTGTTCGCCGAACTCTGGCTGCGTGCCCGGAGCAATCCCGACGGCAGCAGCACCCTGCCGCTGATCGCCGCCTTCGGCGCCCTGCTGCTGGCCGGGGTACTGGCCGTCAACCACGTGCAGGGGGACCGCTACCTGCGCACCCAGAAGGACGTGATCGCCGCCTGGCGGGCACAGCACCCGACGCCCGCCAGCGCGCTGGTGTACTGGAACAACAGCCGGACCTTCTCCGCCGAGTTCTATTCCCACGGCCGCGCCCGCACCACCGAAGACCCGGAGCAGTTGCGCGCCTGGCTGGCCGGCCGCCCCGGCAGCTTCATCGTCTGCCAGGACAAGGACCTGCGCCTGCTGCCGGCGGACATCCGAGTCCGCTTCGAGCCCGTGGCGCAGGTGCGCAATGCCGGCACCACCTTCCTGCTGCTGGGCGAAGCCGCCCCCATCCCGGACGTCGAGGGCCATCATCATGACTGATTACCTGATCCCGCCTTACCTGCTGGCCCTGCGCGCCCAGGAGCGACCGGTCGATCCGCTGGTCAGTTGCATCCTGCCGGCCTACAACGAGGCGGCCAACATCGTGCCGATGCTGCAGACCCTGCACGCCCTGCTCGACGCCGCCGGCTACCGTCATGAACTGGTGGTGGTGGATGACGGCAGCCGCGACGACACCGTGCAGCAGGTACTCGGCCAGTTGGAGGCGCTGCCGGTGAAGCTGATCCAACTGTCGCGCAACTTCGGCAAGGAGATCGCCCTGAGTGCCGGCATCGACCAGGCCCGGGGCGACGTGGCCGTGCTGATCGACTGCGACTTCCAGCACCCGCCGGAGCGCGTCCCGGATTTTCTCGAACAATGGCGGCAGGGCTACGACATGGTCTACAGCGTGCGCGAACACCGCCGCGGCGAGCCCTGGATCAAGCGCGTGTGCACCCGCACCTTCTACCGCCTGACCAACAGCGGCTGCCGACACAAGATGCCGCCGGACACCCAGGACTTCCGCGTGCTCGACCGCTGTGTGCTGGAAGCCCTGCGCCAGATGCCCGAGCGCAACCGCTTCATGAAGGGCCTGTACCACTGGGTCGGTTTCACCCAGCGGCCGATGATCACCCGCGTCGACGAGCGCCGCGCCGGCCACAGCAGCTTCAACTACCGGCGTCTGCTGGACCTGGGCATCACCGGGCTCACTGCCTTCTCCAACCTGCCCTTGCGCATCTGGACCCTGGTGGGTTGCGCGATCTCGCTGCTCGCCATCGGCTATGCCGTCTGGGAACTGGTCCACACCCTGCTGTTCGGCAACCCGCTACGGGGCTGGCCGACCCTGGCCGTGGCGGTGTGCTTTCTCGGTGGAGTCCAGTTGCTGTCCATCGGCATCCTCGGCGAATACGTCGGGCGCATCTTCGACGAGGTCAAGCAGCGCCCCAACTACCTGATCAGCCGCATCAGCGGCCGCGACCAGGAGCCCCGCCCTTGAGCCGCGAGCTGTTCTGGTTCGGCGTGGTCGGCATCAGCGCCCTGCTGGTGCACTTCGCCAGCGTGGCCTGGGTGCTGGTACCCCTGGGGCTGGCGCCGCTGCTGGCCAACGTGCTGGGCTTCCTGCTGGCCTTCCAGGTCAGCTACTGGGGGCACCGGGTGCAGACCTTCCGCGCCACTGGCGTGCCCCATCGCCAGGCCCTGCCACGCTTCTTCGCCGTCGCCTGCCTGAGCTTCGCGGTCAACGAAGGGCTGTACGCCCTGCTGCTGCAGCACACGGCCCTCGGCTACCGCCCGGCCCTGCTGCTGGTCCTGGTCCTGGTGGCCGGGATGACCTTCGTGCTCGGCAAGCGCTGGGCCTTCCGCCTGCCCGGACGTGCCGGATGACCCGCCACGCCCGCCCACCCCGTCGGCTGACCCTGTGCGCCGACGACTTCGCCCAGACCGACGCCACCAGCGGCGCCATCCTCGCGCTGCTGGGCGCCGGGCGCCTGTCGGCCACCAGCGTGATGAGCCAGTCGCCGCTGTGGCCCGAACACGCCAGAGCGCTCAAGGCCTTCGACGGCCAGGCGGACATCGGCCTGCACTTCAACCTGACCCATCCGTTCGAGCACGGTGCACGTCCACTGCCCTGCTGGCTGCTGCTGAGCCAGCTCCGCGCCTTGCCCCGCGCAAGACTGCAAGACCTGGCGCTGGCCCAGATCGACCGTTTCGCCGAGCACTTCGGCCGCCTGCCGGACTTTATCGACGGGCATCAGCACGTCCATGCCTTCCCGGTGATCCGCGAGGCGCTGCTGGCCGCCATCGAACAACGCTGGGAACACATCGCACCGCCCTACCTGCGCGCGCCGGACCGGCTCGCCCACCCCGGCGACAGCGGGTTCAAGGCGCGTGTGCTGGCCAGCGCCTGCCGGGGTTTCCAGCAGCGGGCCAAGGCTCGGGGGTTGCGCACACCGCCCTGGTTCGCCGGCCTCTACGCGCTGACGCCGGAGGCGGACTTCCCAGGGCTCATGCACACCTGGCTGGACGCCTGCCCCGATCGCGGCCTGCTGATGTGCCACCCCGGCCACGGCCCGCGCGCCGCTGACGACCCAATTGCCGCTGCCCGGGAACGGGAATACGCCTTCCTCGCCAGCGACGCCTTCATGGAGGCCTGCACACAGCGGGACATCCTCCTCGCGCGCTTCGGCTGACCCAGCCGCTCAGCGCTGGATGCGCATTCCCTCACCAACAGCCTCGACCCGAACTCCATGGCTCTGCACCAGCATGGCCAGTGCCAGGGGCAGGTCATCGACGGGGAAAGTGCCGGACACCCGCAGGTTCGCCACGGCGGGTGACCAGGCCAGGGGTCGGTCGCTGTAGCGCATCAGCTCCTGCGCCCATTGCGCCAGCGGCATGTCCTCCGCCACCAGCAGCCCCTTGCGCCAGGCCAGGGCGGACTCGCGCGCGACCTCGACGACGCCGAACCGCTCATGGCTGAAGCGCACCTGCTGGCCGGCCTGCAGGACCACCTCGCGCGGCATCGCCCCTGGGTGATCGAGGGTCACCTTCACTGCCCCCTGGTAGACGGCGAGCAGGCTCGCGTCGGGGAAGGTGCGGACGCTGAAGCGCGTGCCCAGCGCCTGCATCAGCCCCTGCCCGGTGCGCACCCGCAGCGGCCGGGCCGGCACCTGCCGGTCCACGGCAGTGGTCACGTACAGCTCGCCGCGCTGCAGGTTCAGCAGGCGCTGGTCGGCGCTGAAGCGCACCTGCAGGGCCGAGTCGCTGTTCAGTGCCACCTGGGTGCCGTCCTCCAGCCACAGCTCGCGGCGCTCGCCCCGGGCAGTGAGGTAGTCGAGGCCCGCTCGGCTGCGCTGCCACAGCCACCACCCCAGCGGTGCCGAGCAGGTGGCCAGGAGCAGGCTGCGCAGCACCGTGCGGCGACTGCTAAGGGGGCGGGACAGCGCCTGCCGGGCCAGGCCCGGCGGCAGCGCGTCCAGGCAGTCCAGCAGCCGCTGGGCACGCTGCCAGGCACGCTCATGTTCGGGATCGTCGTGCTGCCAATGCTCCAGCTCGGCCCGTTCGGCAGACGTCAGCGGCCGCTCCTGCATCAGCAGCAGCCAGGACGCGGCCTGTTCCAGCACGGTGGTGGCGATGGGTTCGCCAGAGGGGCGCAGGTCAGGCATCGGGCATCCGGCTCAGGCAGACCAGGTAGCCCTGGTGGATGTACTGCTTGACGGTGGGCAAGGCGATGTTCAGGGCCTCGGCGATGGCTTTCTGCTTCATGCCGTCCAGGGTCGCCATGAGGAACGCCTGGCGCACACGCGGGCGCAGGGTGTCGAGCAACGCATCCACCTCATGCAGCGTCTCGAGGATGACGCTCTGCTGCTCCGGCGAGGGATGCTCCGGTTCGGGCAACTGCAACAACGCCTCCAGCCAGGCCTGCTCCAGGGAATGTCGCCGCCGCCAACTGACCAGCACGCACTGGGCGATGCGGGTCAGGTAGGCGCGTGGCTGCTGAATGACCCCCTCCTGCCGGGCGTCACGGCTGACCAGCACCCGCAGGAACACGTCCTGGGCCAGGTCATCGGCGACACCCCGCCCCCAGGAACGCAAACGATAGCTCAGCCACCCGCGCAGCCAGCCGTGATGCTCGGTGTACAGCGTGGTCACGGGGCAGCGCTCGGCAGGCAGGGGCGGGGATTCGGGGGAAGTCATCGCGGACAGGATCGGCACGGCAGGTCGCAAATGAAAACAATTATCACTAAAATTCGGGCCGCCACAAGCACGGATGAAAACAAGAACGATCCGCATATACCTTTTCCAATCTCGTGCGACAGAGGGAGTGACAGCCCGCATCGAGTGACGGGCCACACACCCTACGAGCGAGAGAACCATGCCAGCAGTCCACCGGCGCCCTGCCACTTCGCCCATCCCCATCCGCCTCTCCCCGATCAGCCTGGCCGTCGGCTGCGCATTGCTCGGCTGCCTGCTGGCCGGTGTCACCGCCCCGCCCGTGCAGGCCACGGAGACGACCGCGCCCCACGACCGGCCGGACAGTACACACGACTACGACATCCCCCGCGGCCCGCTGGGTGCCGCACTGGGCCTGTTCGCCAGCCAGTCCGGGCTGCTGCTGTCCTACGATGCCGACCTGGCGCGGGGCCGCACCGCCCCCGCACTCAAGGGTCGCTACAGCGTGGCGGAAGCGGCCCAGCGCCTGCTGGCCGGCACGGACCTGGACCTGCTGCCCGGGGCCGCTGGCACCTACATCCTGCTGCCCCGGCACACCCCGCCCCAGGCCGGGCTCGAACTGAACCCGACGATGGTCGGCGCCACCGCCCTGCTCGACGACACGCAAGAGACCTACCGCGCGCCCCGCTCCTCCGTGCACCTGACGCGGGAGGATCTGGACCGCTTCGGCACCGTTTCGGTGGGCGACATGCTCAAGGGCGTGGCGGGTGTGCAGGTGGGCGACAGCCGCAACGGCGGCGCGCTGGACGTCAACATCCGCGGCATCCAGGGGCAGAGCCGCATCGCGGTGCGGGTGGACGGCTCGGAGCAGGCGCTGGATGTCTACCGCGGCTACGGCGGCACCCAGCAGCGCAGCTACATCGACCCGGACCTGCTCAGCAGCGTGACCGTCGACAAGGGCCCCAGCCTGCGCTCCGGAGCCATCGGCGGCGCGGTGGAGATGACCACCCTCGGCGTCGACGACATCCTCGTCGACGGCCAGAACGTGGGGCTGCGCGTGACCGGCAACCTCTGGAACAACGGCGTCGAACCCGCCGACCGCGACGCCCACTCGCGGACCGAGGACCTCAGCGCCGTCCCCCGCGAAAAGCGCGGCAACCTGTTCAACTCGGCGGCCGAATCCGGTAGCGCCGCCTTCGCCTTCCACCACGAGCGGGTGGACCTGGTGGCCGCCTACGCCCACCGCAACCAGGGTAACTACTTCGCCGGCAAGCACGGCCAGGAGCGCTACCGCCTGTTCGACCGCCGGGGCGACGAGCAGCCCAGCGTGGCCAACACCTACAACGCCGGTGAAGAGGTACTCAACTCCTCGGCACGGACCGAGTCCTACCTGCTCAAGACCACCTGGCGGCTGGACGACGAACAGACCCTGGACCTGGGTTACCGCCGCTTCGACGGGCACATGGGCGAGATCATGCCCTCGGACATCTTCCGTTCCGGTACCGCCGGCATCTACCAGTACCCCACCAGCGACGTGGCGATCGACACCTACACCGCGCGCTACCACTACCTGCCCGCCGACAACCCGCTGCTGGACCTCAGTGCCAACCTGTGGATGACCGTGTCGAAGACCAGCTCCCTCAGCGCCGCCTGGATGGCACCGACCTCCCAGTTGTACCGCACCGACCGCAGTTGGGCCCGGCAGGATGACCGGCGCATCGGCGGCGACCTGGGCAACGTGTCGCGCTTCAGCACCGACCACGGCGACTTCACCCTGGAGCTGGGTGGCGCCTTCCAGGTGGAGGACCTGAAGCCGCAGAAAAGCGTGGTCGTCACCCAGCACGACATCAACGCCAACCGCATGCTGCGGGACGCCTCGCGCCAGGAGTTCAGCTTCAACGGCAAGCTGGAATACCAGCCCATCGAGGAAGTCACCCTGTGGGGCGGCGGCCGCTACAGCCACTACCGCACCCGCGACAACACCGTGCTCGCCGAGGCCCGCCGGGCAGACCGCGCGATGCGCTGGATCTCGGTGAGTGGCCCCACGGGCTGGGGCAGCATGATGTGGTTCCCCGACCAGAATGGGCAGTACACCGCCGCCACCGACCCGCGCCTGAACAACGGCATCGTCTTCGGCAACAGCAACGAGCCGTTCAACGGCGTGCCCTTCGACAGCTTCGGCGCCACCCAGGTGACGGTCTACCCGGAAGAGATCAGCAACGTCGTCACCGGGTACGACTACACCCCGCAGCGCGACAGCCACGGCGGCGGCTTCGCCCCGGCCTTCGGCATCAACGTCGAGTTCCTGCCGGACACCTTCGCCTACCTCACCTACACCGAAGGCCTGCGCCAGCCCTCGCTGTTCGAGACCAGCCAGGGCACCCACCAGGTCACCCCGGGCAAGCACCTCAAGCCCGAGCGCTCGCGCAGCTGGGAACTGGGCCTGAGCGCCCTGCGCAGCGACCTGCTGGCATCAGGCGACACCGCGTCCGCCAAGCTGGCGTTCTTCGACAACGAGATCCGCCACTACATCACCCGCTACTACGACCCGAGCCCGGGCCTCTGGGGGCAGATGACCTTCAGCAACACCGACCGCTACAGCACCCGTGGCCTGGAACTGCAGTCGCACTACGACGCCGGGCGCGTGTTCGCCGACCTCTCGGCCACCTACTACCTGAAGACCGAAACCTGCGACGCCGCCTTCGCCGCCAAGCTGCGCGCCGCCGCCAGCCCCTACCAGCACACCCAGGACACACCGGACTGCACCCCGGGCAGTTACATGGGCTCGTACACCAACACCCAGAACCCGCCAAAGCTGTCGACCAACCTGCTGGCCGGCCTGCGCTTCTTCGACGAGACACTGACCCTGGGCGGGCGCATGACCCACACCTCCGGCCCGACCGCGCAACTGGACAAGCCCTGGCAGACCGGTGCCACCACGCCACAGATCGACTACCGCGCGGTGACGCTCTACGACCTGTTCCTCACCTACAAGGTGCTGGAGCACGCCGAGCTGAACCTGTCGGTGCAGAACCTCACCGACCGTTACTACCTGGACCCGCTGGCGCAGAGCTTCATGCCGGCTCCGGGACGTACCTGGCGGCTGGGTATGCAGGCGCGGTTCTGAACCGCCAGACGCTCAGGCCGACTGGCGTTGCCGGTACCAGGCCTGGGCCATGTCATCGAGATGGGTGAGGAACACCGTCGCCAGGGGCGACAGGCGCTTGCCCCGGGGGTAGAGCGTCCACCAGTTCGATTGCAGCGGGAAACCCTGCACGTCCAGCACGGCCAACTGCTCGTGCTCGACGATGGGGGCCAGGGCATGGCGGGAGATGACCGACAGCCCCATTTCAGAGGCCACCGTCTGCTTGATCGCCTCGTTGCTGCCCAGCTCCACCCAGACCTGGGGCACGAAGCCGGCCTGCCGGAAATGCGCATCGCAGGCCAGCCGCGTGCCGGAGCCACGCTCGCGGAGGATGAAGCGCTGCTCCGCCAGGTCCGCCAGGGTCAGCCCCTGCCGGCCAGCCAGGGGGTGCGACTGGCTGGCGATCACCACCAGCGGGTTGGGCAGGAAGGCGTGGGTCTCCAGCTCCAGGTCGGCCGGCGGCATGGAGAGGATGTAGAGGTCGTCGCGGTTGTCCCGCAGGCGCGCCAGCACCGCATCACGGTTGAGCAGCTCCAGGGCGATGTCGATCTGCGGATGGCTGGCGCAGAAGCGCCCGAGCAGGCTGGGCACGAAGTACTGCGCGGTGCTCGCCACCGCCAGGCGCAGGCGCCCCCGGGTCAGCCCGCGCATGCCGTCGATGCGCTGCTCGAACGAGCCCCACTCCTCCACCATCGCCTGGGCCGTCTCGGCCAGCGCTTCGCCGGCCTCGGTGAGGTACAGCCGCCGGCCGATCTGCTCGTACAGCGGCATGCCCACCGCCTCGGACAGCTCCTTGAGCTGCATCGACACGGTGGGCTGCGTCACGTGGCAGGCCCGGGCGGCAGCGGTGATGCTGCGGTGCTCGGCCAGGGCGAGGAACAGGCGCAATTGCCGGAACGTCGCGCTCATAATCTTTCCTCTAATCTTTGCATCGTAATTATTGATTTTTGATTATGTATTTCGCGCACTAGCCTATGGCCATCCCTGCTCTCTGGAAACCACCGATGTCCAACTTCCTCGACCCCGCGATCCTCTTCTTCCTCTTCGGCATCTTCGCCGGCCTGCTGAAGTCCAATCTGGAGATCCCCGCACCGATCTCCCGTTTCCTCTCGCTCTACCTGCTGATGGCCCTGGGCCTCAAGGGCGGTTTCGCCCTTGCCGCCTCCGGCTTCACCCCGGAAGTGGCGCGCTCCCTGGGCCTGGCCGTGGTGCTGGCGCTGCTGGTGCCGGCCTTGGCCTACCTGCTGCTGCGCCGCCTGCTCAACGGCTTCGATGCCGCCGCCCTGGCCGCCACCTACGGCTCGGTCAGCGCGGTGACCTTCATCACCGCCATCCAGTACCTGGAGAACCAGGGCCTGCCCTATGGCGGGCACATGGCTGCGGCCATGGCGCTGATGGAGTCGCCGGCGATCATCGTCGCCGTGGTGCTGGCCAACAGCCTGCGTCACCGCGCACCGGCCAGTCCGGCACTGGCCACCCCGTCCGGCTCCCCGGCGGGGGGCGTCGGGCTGGGCAAGGTGCTGCACGAGTCCCTCACCGACGGCGCCCAGTTGCTGCTGCTCGGCGCCATGCTGGTGGGCCTGGTGACCGGCGCCAAGGGCCAGGCCGCCCTCGCGCCGTTCTCGGTGGACCTGTTCAAGGGCATGCTGGCCTTCTTCCTGCTGGACATGGGCCTGCTGGCCGCACGCAACCTGAGCGACCTCAAAGGCCGTTCGCCCTGGCTGCTGCTCTACGCGCTGGCCGCCCCGCCGGTGCATGCCTGCCTGGCCCTGGGCCTGTGCGTGCTGGTCGGGGTCGAGGCCGGCAACGCCGCGCTGCTGATGGTGCTGGCGGCCAGCGCCTCCTACATCGCCGTGCCGGCGGCCCTGCGCTTCGCCATCCCCGAGGCGAGCCCCTCGCTGTACTTCGGCATGTCCCTGGGGATCACCTTCCCCTTCAACATCCTGCTGGGCATCCCGCTGTACGTCGGCCTGGCCCACCGGGTGCTGGGCTGAAGCCGGCCCGCCTCCGGAAACGAAAAACCCCGCCTGAGCGGGGTTTTTCCTGTCCGGTCGTGATCAGACGATCACGCCCTGGCTGCGCAGGTAGTCATCGTAGGTGCCGCTGAAGTCGGTCACGCCGTTCTCCGACAGCTCGATGATGCGGGTGGCCAGGGAACCGACGAACTCACGGTCATGGCTGACGAAGATCAGCGTGCCCGGGTAGTTCTCCAGCGCCAGGTTGAGCGCTTCGATGGATTCCATGTCCAGGTGGTTGGTGGGTTCGTCCATCACCAGCACGTTGGGCTTCTTCAGGATCAGCTTGCCGAACAGCATGCGGCCCTGCTCGCCCCCGGAGATGACCTTGACCGACTTCTTGATGTCGTCGTTGGAGAACAGCATGCGGCCGAGGGTGCCACGCACCAGTTGCTCGCCGCCCTGGGTCCACTGGGCCATCCAGTCGAACAGGGTCATGTCGTCCTCGAAGTCCTCGGCGTGGTCCTGGGCGAAGTAGCCCACGTCAGCGCTCTCGGTCCATTTCACCTCGCCGGCCATCGGCGCCATCTCGCCCACCAGAGTGCGCAGCAGGGTGGTCTTGCCGATGCCGTTGGGGCCGATGATGGCGACGCGCTCGCCGGCCTCGATCTGCATGGACAGGTTCTTGAACAGCGGCGTGCCGTCGAAGCCCTGGCTGACCCGCTCCAGGGTCACCGCCTGGCGGTGCAGCTTCTTGTACTGCTCGAAGCGGATGAAGGGGCTGACGCGGCTGGATGGCTTGACCTCTTCGAGCTGGATCTTGTCGATCTGGCGGGCACGGCTGGTGGCCTGCTTGGCCTTGGAGGCGTTGGCCGAGAAGCGGCTGACGAACTGCTGCAGTTCGGCGATCTGCGCCTTCTTCTTGGCGTTGTCCGAGAGCAGGCGCTCGCGGGCCTGCTCGGCGGCGGTCATGTACTCGTCGTAGTTGCCGGGGAACAGGCGCAGCTCACCGTAGTCCAGGTCGGCCATGTGGGTGCAGACGCTGTTCAGGAAGTGACGGTCGTGGGAAATGATGATCATGGTGCTGTTGCGCGCAGTCAGCACGCCTTCCAGCCAGCGGATGGTGTTGATGTCCAGGTGGTTGGTCGGTTCGTCCAGCAGCAGCACGTCCGGATCGGAGAACAGCGCCTGGGCCAGCAGCACGCGCAGCTTCCAGCCCGGTGCCACGGCGCTCATCGGGCCGAAGTGCTGGTCCAGGGGAATGCCCAGGCCCAGCAGCAGTTCACCGGCGCGGGACTCGGCGGTGTAGCCGTCCATCTCGGCGAACAGCACTTCCAGCTCGGCCACGGCCATGCCGTCGTCCTCGCTCATCTCCGGCAGGCTGTAGATGCGGTCGCGCTCGGCCTTCACCTTCCACAGCTCGCCGTGGCCCATGATCACCGTGTCGATGACGGTGAAGTCCTCGTAGGCGAACTGGTCCTGGCGCAGCTTGCCCAGACGGGTGTTGGGTTCGAGCATCACCTGCCCGCCGGACGGCTCCAGCTCGCCGCCGAGGATCTTCATGAAGGTCGACTTGCCGCAGCCGTTGGCGCCGATCAGGCCGTAGCGGTTGCCGTTGCCGAACTTGACGGAAACGTTTTCGAACAGCGGCTTGGGGCCGAACTGCATGGTGATGTTGGCGGTGGAGATCAAGGGCGGAATCCTGGGCTGGGCGTGCAGGCACGCAAAAAAGGGCGCGATTGTAGCCGTTTAGGGCCCTCAGCGGGGAGCCGCCTGGCGAGCAGGACGGGTGAGGCCGCGACATTGCCGGCTCAGGAGGCCGAGCACAGCCATGAAAAAGCCCCGCCGAAGCGGGGCTCGTTCATCCAGCCTGCCGATCAGGCAACCGCGAACAGCTCGCCGATGCGCGACTGGGCGGCCTTGAAGGCGTTGGCACGGGGCTCCTCGCCGTAGGCCAGGCCTTCGGCGCGGACGATCTCGATGTCGGTGATGCCGAGGAAGTTCAGCACCTGCACCAGGTAGGCCTCGTGGGCCTGACCGCTGGGCTGGCCGGCGTGGATGCCGCCGGCGGTGGAGACGATCACCACCTTCTTGCCACCGGCCAGGCCCTGGGGACCGGCTTCGGTGTATTTGAAGGTTTTGCCGGCGACGGCGATGCGGTCGATCCAGGCCTTGAGCTGGGTGGGCACGGTGAAGTTGTACATCGGCGCACCGATGACGATGGCGTCGGCGCCGAGGAATTCGTCCAGCGAGACTTCGGACAGGGCGACCTCGGCCTTCTGCGCGGCGTCGCGCAGCTCGGCGGGGGTGGCGCCGGCCATCAGGCTGGTGGCGGAGAGGTGGGCGTAGGCGTCCTGGGCGAGGTCACGGTAGGTGACCTGTACGCCCGGCTCGGCGGCCTGCCAGGCTTCGACCACGGCGCGGCTGAGTTGGCGGGAGGCGGACGCGTCACCGAGGATGCTGGAGTCGAGGTGCAGAAGTTTCATGGGAAGGCCCCTGTGTCTGGCGATCGCCGGAGTGCGATCGGAATGGTGGCCATCCTACCCATGCAGCCAAACGACGATTAGTCGGTTCTTTTGCGATGCAGCGTCCCACCCATGAGGCGAATCAGCGCAACGATGTTTGCAGGTCCGCCAGGGTGCGGGTGAAGAAGCGCACGGCCTCGGCGTACTCGCAGACCTGGGGCACCAGGGCGTTCATCTCCTCGGAACAGGGCGCCATGAACACGAAGTGGCCAGCACCCGACACCAGGCGGAAGTCCGGCAGCTTGCGCAGCAGCGCGCGGGCGTTCTGCTCCAGCGGCAGCACGCGGTCCTCCTCACCGCTGTTGAGCGGCACCGGCTCCAGCCCCTTGCGCCCGAACAGCACGCCGGGGGGGCGCCGGGGGGCGCCATCAGCATCACGGCACCGACACGCTCGTCGGCGAAGGGGTCGAGGTCGTCGCGGTCGGGCCAGGCTCGCCTCCCTGAGCCGGCGCCTCCGTCGATGGAGCGGCAGTGAGCCTGAGGTGTTGCAGGTATCGCGCCAGTCTTGGCCCGGCATTCACCGATACGCGAAGTACTCAAGATACACAGCTCCGATAACCTCGTAGGTGGAGGCTTCATCAAGTCGACGAAATCCACCCACGAGTGCCATAGTGCGCCCTCTTCCGAGCGGTAGCGCAGCATGCAGGACCTCAACGACCTCTTCTATTTCGCCAAGGTGGTGGAGCACGGCGGCTTTGCGGCGGCCGGGCGCCTGCTGGGCATTCCCAAGTCCCGCCTGTCGCGACGCATCGCCGAGCTGGAGACCCGGCTCGGTGCGCGCCTGCTGCAGCGCACCACCCGCAAGCTGGCCCTGACCGACGTGGGCGAGCGCTTCCTGCGGCACTGCCAGGCGATGCTGCTGGAGGCGGAACAGGCCGAGGAAGCGGTGGCCAGCCTGACCAGCGAACCGCGCGGACGCATTCGCGTCACCTGCCCCACCGAAGTCGCCCGCACCCGGCTGCGCGGGGTGTTCAGCGACTTCCTCGAACGCTACCCGCTGGTGCAACTGGAAGTGGCACTGGTGAACCACCGGGTCGACCTGCTGGCGGAGGGGGTGGACGTGGCCCTGCGGGTACGCGACCGGGAGGACGAGGAGCCCTCGCTGATCTGTCGCCACCTGGCGCCCGCCCGCGCCTACCTGGTGGCGACCCCTGCCCTGCTCCAGGCCGGCGCCCCTCAAAGCCCGGACGAGCTGGCACGGTTGCCGGTACTCGGCGCGCTGGAGCGCGACCGCAAACTGCACTACCTGCTGCGCGACGCCCAGGGCAACCGCCGCGACATCGTGCTCGAACCCCGGCTGGCCATCGAGGATTTCGAGGTGCGCAAGCAGGCGGCCTTGCGCAGCCTGGGCATCACCATGCTGCCGGCGATGCATTGCCGCCAGGAGCTTGAAGACGGCCGCCTGGTGAGGGTCCTACCGGATTGGGAGCTGCCGGGCGGCCACCTGCAGGCGGTCTACACCCACCGGCGCGGCCTGCTGCCGGCGGTGCGGGCGTGGATCGACCACCTCGTCGACGCCTGCCGCAGCGAAGCGCTGGAGCCCCTCTGAGCACTCGTTAGCTGGCTTTCCCTTGGCCTGCCGGCTGGAGGATGATGGGCGCCTCCCGCACCGAGCCCGAACCAGGTCCATCCATGCGCAGCGTCGAGCAGTCTGCCTCCATCACCCTGCAGATCGTCTCCATCGTCTTCTTCACCTTCATCAGCTTCCTGTGCATCGGCCTGCCGCTGGCGGTCCTGCCCGGTTACGTGCACAACGACCTGGGCTATGGCTCGGTGCTGGCCGGCGTGGTGATCAGCACCCAGTACGCCGCCACCCTGCTCTCGCGCCCCTTCTCCGGCGCGGTGGCCGACCGCCGCGGCGCCAAGCACGCGGTGCTGCTGGGCCTGGGCGGCTGCGCGCTGAGCGGCCTGCTGACGCTGGCCTCCACCTCCCTGCAGGGCCTGCCGAGCCTGAGCCTGGGCCTGCTGCTGGCCGGCCGCGTGGCATTGGGCGTGTCCCAGGGGCTGGTGGGCACCGGCTCGATCAGTTGGGGCATCGGCCGGGTCGGCGCGGAAAACACCGCGCGGGTGATCTCCTGGAACGGCATCGCCTCCTACGGCGCGGTGGCCATCGGCGCGCCTCTCGGGGTGCTACTGGTGAGTGGCCTGGGACTATGGAGCATGGGCGCGCTGATCGCCCTGCTGGGCGCCGGAGCGTTGCTGGTGGCACGGGGCAAGGCACCGGCACCGATCGTCGCCGGCGTGCGCCTGCCGTTTCGCAACGTGTTCCTGCGCATCGCCCCCAACGGCGTGGCGCTGGCCCTGGGCTCCATCGGCTTCGGCACCCTGGCCACCTTCGTCACGCTGTACTACGCCAGCCGTGGCTGGAGCGGCGCGGCCTGGTGCCTGACGGCCTTCGGCTGCGCCTTCATCGGCGCGCGCCTGCTGTTCGCCGGCACCATCAACCGGCTCGGCGGTTACCGGGTAGCCATCGCCTGCCTGGGCATCGAGAGCCTGGGCCTGCTCCTGCTGTGGCTGGCACCGCAGCCTTGGCTGACCCTGTGCGGCGCCGCGCTGACCGGCTTCGGCCTGTCGCTGGTGTACCCGGCCCTGGGCGTGGAGGCCATCTCGCGCATCCCCGCCTCCAGCCGCAGCTCGGCGCTGGGGGCCTACGCGGTGTTCTTCGACCTGGCCCTGGGCCTGGCCGGCCCGTTGATGGGTCTGGTGGCCAACGCCCAGGGTTTTGCCGCGATCTTCCTGGTGGCCGCCGGCCTGGCCCTGGCCGGTATGCTGCTGGGCCTCGTGCTGTTGCGCAGCGATGTGCGCCAGCGACCTCTCTAGACCCGCAAGGAGCTGCCCATGACCGCTGACGAGATCGCCGCGTTCTGCCTGCAATTGCCCGGCGCCCGGGAAGACCTCAAGTGGGGCGCGAACCGGGTGTTCTCGGTGGCCGGGAACAAGATGTTCGCCATCGCCGACTTCCTCGGCGAGGACTTGGCGTTCAAGGTCGACCCCGACCTGTTCCTCGGCTACGTCGACCGCCCCGGCGTGCGCCCGGCGCCTTACCTGGCCCGTGCCTTCTGGGTCAGCGTGGCGATGCCGCCCGCCCTCGGCGGCGCCGAGCTGAAGGCCCTGCTGACCCGCTCCCACCAACTGGTGGTGGCCCGCCTGCCGAAGTACAAGCGGGTGGGGTTGCTGCTGGACTGAGCCGCCTGGGGCGACCCGATGCCTCATTGCCGGCGCGGGGGCACTGCGGCAGATTCGCGTCCATACCCATGACAAGGACGTTGCCATGCCTGCCCGATCCCTCGCCCTCGCCGCTCTCCTCGCCTTTGGTGGCTACACCCTCTATGTGATGGCCATCAGTGAACAGTCGCTGCTGGCCTTCGGCGCTCAATTGATGAGCCGGCCGGACACCGCCCAGGTGGTGATCGACCTGTACCTGGCCTGCGCCCTGATCGCGGTCTGGATGTACCAGGACAACCGCCGCCAGGGCCGGAGCCTGGCCTACCTGCTGTCCTTCTACCTGCTGACGGCGGTTTTCGCCTCCATCGGCCCGCTGCTTTACTTGGTGCTGCGCCGCCCAGCCACTCAGCGGTAGTGCCGGGCCAGGAAACTCAGCAGGCGCTCATTCACCGCCTCGGGCTGCTCGCTCTGCAGCCAATGCCCGCAGGCCTCGATCCGATGGACCTCCAGGGCTGGCACCACCTCCGGCATCTGTTTCAGCGTGTGGGCTTCCAGCAGGCCCACGGGGTCGTGGTCGCCGATGAGGAACAGCGCCGGTTGCAGCACCCGCTGCCCTTGCAGAGGCTCGGTCAGTGCCCAGTTGCGCTCGAAGTTGCGGTACCAGTTGAGCGCACCGCGAAAGCCCTGGCGCTCGAAGGCCTGGCAGTAGCCGGCGAAGGCTTCCGGCTCGCACCACACCGGCGGCAGGCCGGGGTCTTCGAGCCCATCGAAGAGCCGCGAGCCGGCGGGACGCTCCTGGAGGAAATGCCCCAGCGGCACGGCGGCGGAACAGTGGTGCAGCATCATGCGCAAAGTGCGGGGGATGTCGGCATCCAGCTCCTGCTCGGCCAGGCCGACCTGCTGGAAGTAGAGGATGTAGTTGAAGCGATCGGCGAAGTGGCGGCGCATGGCCTCGGTGGCCGGCTGCCGGGGCCGGCCGCCAAAGGGCACGGCCATGCCCGCCACCGCCTGGACGCGCTGGGGCTCCAGCAGCGCGAGGTGCCAGGCAACAGGCGCGCCCCAGTCGTGCCCGACGACGCAGACGCGGGCCTGGCCGAGGGCGTCCATGGCGGCGCGGATGTCGGCGCAAAGGGTCAGCAGGTCGTAGGCGGCCGGGTCGGCAGGGGCGCTGCTGGCGCCATAGCCGCGCATGTCAGGCACCAGCACACGGTAGCCGCCACGGGCCAGGGGTTCGATCTGGTGGCGCCAGGCCAGCCAGCATTCGGGGAAGCCGTGCAGCAGCCAGACTGGCGGGCCGTCCTCCGGGCCGGCGAGATGCAGGGCGAGTTGAATGCCGTTGACGGCCAGCAGGCGGTGTTCGAGCGGGAGCATGGTGGGCCTCCGGGCAATGGCGGGGGCCCACTATGACAAAGGCGCGCCCGTGGCGCGCCTTCATCGATGCGGCGAATACCTCGGCCTCGTCAGGCCTGGGCGGTGCTCCAGTCCACCACGCCGAAGACCCAGGTGGCGAGGATCAGCAGGCCGAAGCCGATGCGGTACCAGGCGAACACGGCGTAGCTGTGGCTGGCGATGAACTTCAGCAGGGCACGCACCGCGAGCATGGCGAAGATGAACGACACCACGAAGCCCAGGGCGAATACGGGCAGGTCGGCAAGCTGGAACAGGGCGCGGTACTTGTAGCCCGAGTAGACGGCCGCGCCGACCATGGTGGGCATGGCGAGGAAGAAGGAGAACTCGGTGGCAGCCTTGCGCGAGAGGCCGAAGACCAGCCCACCGATGATGGTGGCGCCGGAACGGGAGGTGCCGGGCACCAGCGCCAGGCACTGGGCGCAGCCGACCTTGAGGGCGTGCTTCCAGGTCATCTCGTCCACCGTGTCGACTTCGATGGAGTGCTGCCGGCGCTCGGCCCAGAGCATGACCACGCCGCCGATCACCAGGGCGGTGGCGACGGTGATGGGGTTGAACAGGTGATGGTGGATGACGTCGGCGAAGGCCACCCCCAGCACCACGGCGGGGAAGAAGGCCACCATCAGGTTGAGGGTGAAGCGCTGGGCGCTGCTCTGCCGCGGCAGGCCGATCACGATGTCGAAGATCTTGCGCCGGTATTCCCAGACCACAGCGAGGATGGCGCCGAGCTGAATGATGATGTTGAAGGCTTTGAAGCGCTCGCCGCCGAAGCCGATCAGATCCGCAACGATGATCTGGTGGCCGGTACTGGAGATCGGCAGGAACTCCGTCAGGCCTTCGACGATGCCCAGCAACAGGGTCTGGAAGGCGGTCCACAAATCCATCGAATCTCCCCAGGGCGCACGCGGTCGTGGCCCGACTAAATTAAGTGCGTTGGTGTTGGTGCGGCTGGGCTGCCGAGCGGCTCTATGACCGACCTTGGTCGACTGGGTTCCCGAGGCCCCGACCGTCATGCTCAGGTTTGGGGCGAAAAGGCCGAAATGCTATCAGACAACACGCCTGCAGCGCGCCTCTGACGCCTTAGGGAAAAAACAACAATGTCGCGGGGAGTACCTCATTCATGAATCTGCGCAGCCTGCCCATCAGCCAGCGACTCTGGCTGATCCTCGTCGTTGCCGTGTCGATGCTGCTGGTCCTCGGGGTGCTGATGCTCCGCCAGAGCCATGAGGACCTGCTCGTCGGCAAGGAACTGAAGACCCAGCATGTGGTGCAGACCGCCCTGGGCACCCTGCAGTACTTCCAGGGCCTGGAGGCGGCGGGTACGTTGACCCGCGAGGCGGCGCAGAAGCAGGCGATGGAGGCCATCCGCGGCCTGCGCTACGACAAGACCGACTACTTCTGGATCAACGACCTGGGCCCGCGCATGGTCATGCATCCGACCAACCCGAAGCTGGAGGGTCAGGACCTCTCCGGCTACAAGGACCCGGACGGCAAGCCGCTGTTCAACCTGATGGTGGAGGTGGCCAGAGCCAAGGGCGCCGGCTTCGTCCACTACCGCTGGCCCAAGCCGGGTGCCTCCGACCCGGTGCCGAAGGTGTCCTACGTGCAACTGTTCCAACCGTGGGGCTGGGTGCTCGGCTCGGGCATCTACATCGACGACTTGGAGAGCGAGTTCCGCGACCAGGCGCTCGAAGCCTCGGCCATCGGCCTGGTCATCGCCCTGCTGATGGCCGCCCTGGTGATGCTCATCGCCCGCAGCATCACCCGCCCGCTGAACGACGTGGTGGCCGCAATGGCCGACATCGCCAGCGGCGAGGGTGACCTCACCAGTCAACTGGACACCCACGGCCGCGACGAGGTGACTGCGCTGGCCGGCCACTTCAATGCCTTCACCGGCAAGCTGCGCGGGGTGATCCGCCAGTCCCTGGAGGCTGCCGGTGCGCTGGACCAATCGGCCAGCGCCCTGGGCGGGATCGCCCAGGACGGCCACGCCCACAGCGAGCAGCAGTCCCAGCGCATGGAGCTGGTGGCCACTGCCATCAACCAGGTGACCTACGGCGTGCAGGACGTGGCGAAGAACGCCGAGCACGCCGCCGAGGAGGTGCGTACCGCCGAGGACCAGGCACGCCTGGCCCAGACCAGCATCGACGCCAGCATCCAGCAGATCAGCGACCTGGCCGGCACCATCGGCCAGGCGGTGGAGGTGATCCGTTCCCTGGCGGCGGAAAGTTCGCAGATCGGCAGCGTACTGGAGGTGATCCGCTCCATCGCCGAGCAGACCAACCTGCTGGCGCTCAACGCGGCCATCGAGGCCGCTCGTGCCGGGGAGCAGGGCCGTGGCTTCGCCGTGGTGGCCGACGAGGTGCGCCTGCTGGCCCAGCGGACGCAGAAATCCACGGCGGAGATCCAGAGCATGATCGAGCGCCTGCAGGCCAACTCCGAGGCGGCGGTGAAGGTCATCGACGAGAGCAGCCGGGCCACCCAGGCCACGGTGGAGCGCGCCAGCCAGGCCGGCGAAAACCTGGGGCAGATCGGCCAGTCGCTGCGCAACCTCACGGGCCTGAATGCCTCCATCGCCAGCGCCACCCTGGAGCAGTCCCACGTAGTGGAGGACGTCAACCAGAACGTCACCCAGGCCGCCAGCCTGGCCCACGATACGGCCATGGCCGCCGAGCAGACTCGCAGTGCCAGCCATCAGTTGAACGAGCTGGCCGAACGCCTCGGCCACCTGCTGCGCCAGTTCCGCATCTGAGCCCTCCCCTGCCCCACTTGCCGCCACTGGCGCGGCAGGTGGGAGCCGCTACAATCGCCCCTCCATCGAACGAGGGTCGCCCGTGTCACCGCTTGAACTCTTCGCCGCCGCTCTCGGCGTGCTGGCCGTCTGGCTCACCGCCCGGCAGAACATCTGGTGCTGGCCCATCGGCCTGGTGATGGTGCTGATCTACGTCTGGATCTTCTTCGAGGTGAAGCTCTATTCCGACATGCTGCTGCAGGGCATCTACGCCGTGCTGCAAGGCTACGGGTGGTGGCAGTGGACCCGGGGCGGCGCCCGCCATGACGGCCGCGAGGTCAGCCGCCTGACTCCGGCGCAACTGGCGACGGGCCTGAGCCTGGGTGCCGCCGGCAGCCTGACGCTGGGCTATGTGATGGCCACCCACACCGATGCCGCCGTCCCCTGGCTGGACGCGGCGCTGACCGGGTTCAGCCTGGTGGCCCAGGTGTGGATGGCGCAGAAGCGCCTGGAATGCTGGGCGCTGTGGATCGTGGTGGATGTGATCTTCGTTGGGCTGTTCACCTACAAGGGGCTCTACCTCACCGCCGCGCTCTACGCGCTGTTCACCCTGCTGGCGGTGCATGGCTGGCGGCAGTGGCGCCAGCCCCTGGCGGCTTCGGTATGAAGGTGCTGGTAATGGCCGGCCCCGAGTCCAGCGGCAAGAGCTGGCTGGCCGGCGAGATCGCTACGCGCTTCGGCGGCCGGGTGGTGGGCGAGTACGTGCGCGAGTTCATCGACGAGCAGCAGCGCGACACCTGCTACGCGGACATTCCCCTGATCGCCCGGGGGCAGTTGCAGCGCGAAGACGCGGCGCGGGCCGAGCGACCGGCGCTGCTGGTGCTGGATACCCACCTGCTGAGCAACATCCTCTGGAGCCGCACGCTGTTCGGCGATTGCCCGGCCTGGCTGGAGACGGCCCTGGCCGAGCGCCGCTACGACCTGCACCTGCTGCTGAGCCCGGAAGGCGTGCCTTGGGTGGGCGATGGGCAGCGCTGCCAGCCAGCGCTGGCTGAACGCTTGGCGTTCTTCCACGCCAGTGAGGCGTGGCTGAAGGCCCAGGGGCAGCGTTATGTGGTGTTGGTGGGAGATTGGGCCGAGCGCCGCGAGGCGGCACTGGCCACGGTGTCAGCCTGGCTGGCCGAGTAGCAGGCCGCCCCAGGCCACCAGCAGGCTGGTGACCACGCCGATGGTCAGCGGGCGGCGCAGGGCCGGGTACCAGCCAGGTGCGAGGCCCAGGCGCACGGCACGCAGGTCGGCCAGGTAAAGGCCGATGAAGGCCGGGATGAACACGGCCACCGCCAGGCCAGCGGGCAGCCCGGCGGCGATGGCGACCCAGCCGAACAACGCGGGAATCACCGAGAGGCCCAGTTGCAGGCGCGCGCGGGTGTCGTCCTGGCCGGCGCGCATGGCCAGCCCCCAATGAATGGCGCCCATGAACGCGAGAATGACGGCGGCGTAATCCAGTAACGCAGCCAGTACCAGGGGGCGCCAACCGATCGGGGTCAGCCAGATGCCGAGTGCGCCGGTGACGAAGGGCACCAGCCCGGCGTAGCCGAGCAGCCGGGCCAGGTGCGGCGGATGGGGAGCATCGAATGCATGCATGGGGCGGGTCCTTGTTGGGTTGCCTTCAGACTAGACAGGCCTGATACCAACCGCACTGTGCGCCGTCAACGGTGCGGAACAGGCAGGTCGATGCGCACCCGCAGGCCGCCGAGGGGGCTGCTGTCCAGGCTGAGGTGACCGCCCCAGGCCTCGACGATGTCACGCACGATGCCCAGGCCGAGGCCATGCCCGGCCACCTGTTCGTCGAGGCGGGTGCCGCGCTCCAGCACGGCCTGGCGCTGGTCCTCGGCGATGCCGGGGCCGTCGTCGTCGACGCACAGGCGGTAGCCGTCGGCCTGGCGGGATATCCCCAGCAGCACCTGGGTCTCGGCCCACTTGCAGGCGTTGTCCAGCAGGTTGCCCAGCAGCTCCAGCAGGTCTTCCCGGTCCCAGGGCAGGCGCAGGCCGGGCTCGACGCTCCAGTCGAGGTCGAGCGCGCTGTCGTGGATCATCGCCAGGGTGTTGAACAGGGTCGGCAGTTCCGCGTCGCAATCGAAGTGCGCACCGGGCAGGGCCTCGCCGGCCAGCCGGGCACGCCCCAGTTCGCGGGCGAGGCGCTGCTGGATCTGCTCCAGTTGCTCGGTGAGGGTGGCGCGCAGCTCGGGATGCTCGCGCAGCTCCTCCCGGCCCTGCAGGTTGACCAGCACGGCAAGCGGTGTCTTGAGGGCGTGCCCGAGGTTGCCCAGGGCATTGCGCGAGCGACGCAGGGTGTCTTCGGTGTGGGCCAGCAGGTGGTTGACCTGGCCCACCAGCGGCTCCAGCTCTCGGGGTACCTGGGCGTCCAGTTCGCTGCGCTGACCCTGCTGCAACTGGGCGATCTGCTGCCGGACCCGCTCCAGGGGACGCAGGGCGCGGCGCACGGTGTAGCGCTGCAGGCCGAGGATCAGCAGCAGCGCGGCCAGGCCGAGTGCGACGCCGGTCCACTGCACGCGGCGGAACTCTTCCAGCACGGGGGTGTAGTCCTGAGCGACGACGATGACCACCTGGCGGCCAAAGCGCCGGTAGTCGCCCCGGTAGGTGAGCAGCCGCTGCTCGCGGGGTCCAGGCAGCAGGTCGGTGGCCAGGCCGGCACGCTCGGGCAGTTGCAGTTCGCTGTCCCACAACGAGCGGGAGCGCCAGGGGCGGTCGTCGATGCGGATCACGAAGTAACGCCCGGAAAAGGGCTGCTGGTGGGCGGGGTTGAGCTTCTGCTCGTCCAACTGGATGCCATTGGGACCACGCACCAGGGCAGCGAGCAGGCCCTCCGCTTCGCTGCGCAGGTTGTTCTCCAGGTAACGCCGCAGGCCGTCGTCGAACAGCCAGAGACTGAGCTGGGCCAGTGGAAGGCCAACCACCAGCAGCAGGGCGACCAGGCCGAGGGAAAGCTGGCGCTGGATGGACCTCACCCGGTGACTCCGGTGAAGCGGTAGCCCTGGCCACGGCGTGTCTCGATGACGCTGCGGCCGAGCTTGCGGCGCAGGTGGTTGACGTGGACTTCGATGACGTTGGAATCGCGCTCGGTCTCGCCGTCATACAGGTGTTCGGCCAGGTGGCTCTTGGAGAGCAACTGGCCGGGGTGGAGCATGAAGTAGCGCAGCAGGCGGAACTCGGCGGCGGTCAGCGTCACCTCTTCGCCGTCACGCAGCACGCACTGGCGGCCTTCGTCCAGTTGCAGGCCGGCGGCCTCCAGGTGCGGCTGGTTGGCCAGGCCCTTGGCACGGCGCAGCAGGGACTGGATGCGCAGGGCCAGCTCCTCGGGGTGGAACGGCTTGGTCAGGTAGTCGTCAGCACCGGCCTTGAGGCCTTCGATGCGCTCGGCCCAGGAGTCCCGCGCAGTGAGCACCAGCACCGGGGTGGCGAGGCCGTTGGCGCGCCACTCCTGGAGCACCTCAAGGCCCGGACGCCCCGGCAATCCAAGGTCCAACACGATCAGGTCGTAGGGTTCGCTGATGCCCTGATGCGCGGCATCGCGGCCGTCGGCCAACCAGTCCACGGCGTAGCCCTGGCGGGCCAGGCCGGTCAGCAGTTCATCGGCCAGGGGAACATGGTCCTCCACCAGCAATAGGCGCATCAGTCGTCTTCCTCGTCCTTCAGGATGCGGCCGTCACGGGCATCCAGTTCCAGCTCGCGGACCACGCCATCGGTGGTCAGCAGTTCCACTTCATACACGTAGATATCGTCTTCCTCCTCCAGCTCCGCTTCCAGCAGGCGCGCCCCGGGGTAGAGCCCCAGGGCGCGGTCGAGAAGTTGTTCGAGGGGCATGATCACCCCTCGTTCGCGGAGCCTGAGGGCTTCGTCCTGGTCCAGGTCGCGGGCCATGGCCTGCAGGGTGCAGGTGGCCAGGACCAGGGCGACGATGCCGCTGTAGCGGATGATCAGGCGCATCAGTCGTCCTGGTGGTTCTTCAGAACCTGGCCGTTGGTGGCGTCCAGCTCCAGGTCCCACTGCACGCCCTTGGCATCACGCAGCTCTACCTGGTAGACGTAGCGGCCGTACTCTTCCTCCAGTTCGGTCTCGTTGATGGTGCCACCGGGGTGCTGGGCCAGGGCGGCGGCATTGAGCTTCTCGAAGGACTGGATGGTGCCGGCGTCACGCAGTCTGAGCGCTTCATCCGGCCCCAGGTCACGAGCAAGGGCGAGGCTGGAGGTGGTGGCGAGAACGGCAGTGGCGAACAGGGCAGTAAGGGTTTTCATCGTGGGTTCTCCTTGTGGGGATTGCTGTCTTGAGATGGGCTCACTGTAGCCAGTCGCCATTAATTCAAGCTGAATTCACCGAAGCCCCGCTGCCGGGGCGGCATCGCGCTGCCTGCGGACGCATCATTCACATGCTGAAAGCGCTTGGTCAGCCGGCGCGGGCCACTATAATCGCTGCCTCGCTTTTTTCGGAGGCCCCCATGAGCGCCATTCACATCAAGTCGCCCGCCCTCACCCTGCGCGCCGGCAAGCGAGCGCTGGCCCGTATCCGCGAGCACGGCCTGCAGCCGGCGGATGTGAAGATCCTGCCCGGCGCGGCGGGCGGGCCGAAGGCGCTGGGCATCCAGGGGCTTGACCTGGCGCTGTTCGGCGAATGGCTACCCCGGGCGCCCCAGGAGCGCTCGCTGATCGGTGCCTCGATCGGCTCCTGGCGCTTCGCCAGTGCCTGCCTGCCGGACGCCGCCAAAGGCCTCCGGCGGCTCGGCGAGCTGTACACCTCTCAGCGCTTCCCCAAGGGCGTGAGCATGGCGGACGTGAGCCGCCGCTGTACGGCGATGCTGGACCAGTTGCTCGACGGCCAGGACCAGCAGGTGCTGAGCAACCCGCACTACCGCCTGAACGTGGTGGTGGTGAAGAGCCATGGCCTGCTCGCCCACGACCGTCGGGGAGCGCTGGGCCTGGGATTGTCTTCGGTGATCGGCGCCAACCTGCTGGGCCGCCCGCGCCTGGCGCGCCACTTCGAGCGAGTGATCCTGCATGACAGCCGCCTGGCGCCGCCGCTGGCGGCGCTGAACGACTTCCCCTCGCGCTGCCTGCCGCTGGACGGCGCCAACCTGCGCCACGCGCTGCTGGCCTCCGGCTCCATCCCCATGGTGATGGAGGGGGTGCGCGACATCCCTGGCGTCGGCCCCGGAACCTACCGCGACGGCGGCCTGCTGGACTACCACCTGGACCTGCCCTATCAGGGCGACGGGGTGGTGCTCTACCCGCACTTCACCGACAAGGTCATCCCCGGCTGGTTCGACAAGGGCCTGCCCTGGCGCCGAGGCGATGCCGAGCGTCTGCAGGACGTCCTGCTGCTGGCACCGTCGAAGGACTACCTGGCCACCCTGCCCCACGGCAAACTGCCGGACCGCAAGGACTTCACCCGCTACCTGGGCGACGACGATGGCCGCGAGCGCTATTGGCGCAAGGCCATGGCGGAAAGCCAACGGCTGGGTGACGAGTTTCTCGAGCTGGCCGACAGCGGCCGCCTCGCCGAACGCCTGCTCCCTCTCTGACCCGATCTGCTCCAAGGAAGGAACCCATGAAACTCGCCGTCGCCATCCTGCATGGCATTGGCAGCCAGCCCGACCAGCGCGATGCCGAGGGCCAGTACAGCTATGCCCAGGGCCTTATCGGCGGGCTGCGCCGGGAGCTGGGCGTGGAGGCCGACACCATCGCCTTCCAGAGCCTGTACTGGGCCAGCGTGCTGGACCGCCGCGAACGGGCCTACCTCGACCGCCTGGAGCGCGAACCAGTGACCTGGCGCTGGCTGCGCGAGGCGGTGACGCTGTTCCTCGGTGACGCCAGCGGCTACCGCAAGGTGAGCCAGGCCTACGACACCACCTACGAGGAGGTGCACCAGTGCCTGCGCAACGGCCTCACGGCCCTGCGGGCGAAGGTGGCGCCGACCACGCCACTGGTGGTGCTGGCCCACTCGCTGGGCGGGCACATCTTCTCCAACTTCGCCTGGGACCAGCAGAAGCTGAACACGACGCCCAGTTGTCCGCGCGATCCCTTTCTCGCGCTGGAAACCCTGGCGGGCCTGGTGACCTTCGGCTGCAACATCCCGCTCTTCACCTTCGCCTACGACCCGGTGCGACCTATCCGCTTCCCCGGTCATTGCCTGCCGGCAGGCCTTGAGCGAGCCGCGCGCTGGCTGAATGTGTATGCTCCGGCCGACCCGCTGGGCTACCCGCTGCGACCGCTGCAGAACTATGCCGAAGTCGTGACGGAGGACGTCGCCCTGCCGGTCGGCCCCTGGTACAAACGCCACACCCCTTTGAGCCACATGGAGTATTGGAACGATGCGCGCTTCCACCGTTATCTGGCGGGCCATCTGCGCCAGCTGCTTGCTGCTTGCGACCACCCCGAGCCAGGCCCAACTGGACGCGAAGAGCCAGCAGGAGATCAACGCCCTGCTGGGGTTCGTGGAAAGCAGTGGCTGCCTGTTCATCCGCAACGGCAGTGAGTACCCCGCCGCCGAGGCACGGCAGCACATGCAGAAGAAGCTGAACTACCTGGAAAAGAAGGGCCTGGTGGACAACGCCGAGGATTTCATCGCCCGTGCAGCCACGGAAAGCAGCATGAGTGGCAAGCCTTACAAGGTGAACTGTGCTGGCCAGGAGCAGCTTTCGGCCGACTGGCTGAAACAGGAACTGGCACGCGCGCGCACCGCCCGCCCCTGACCCTCGCCGCCTTCAGCCCGGCTGACCATCAACCCGGGCCCGCCAGAACATCGCCCCGTAGTGCCCAAGGAACAGGGCGAAGGCCAGGATCCAGCAAGCCCCGGCCAGCAGCAGGCTGGCCAGTGGCCAAATCCCGATGCCGAAGACCCGCAGCACCGCCCCCAGGTTGAGCAGGCCGAAGGCCCAGCCCATCGCTGGAGGCGCCACCAGCGCGCGCCCGGTGTGCCCGAGGCTGACCCTCGCCAGCATCCCCAGGATCAAGCCACCCATGGCGCCCACCGCCAGTGCGTGAAGGGCCGGGCTGCTGCCCGCCAGCCAGCCCAGGTGCCAGGCCGCGAGGCCGAACGGCGCTACCACCAGCCAGGCGAATGCCAGGTGCAGTGACCAGAGCAATGGCACCCGCCAGATGCCCCGGTGATACCAGCGCACCAGGCGCAGCAGGTGCCCCGCCCCAAGCACGGCGAACGGCAGAGCCAGGAACGGAACGGGCCGGTTGGCGGCGCCCATGAGCGCCAACAGCGCCACGGCCAGCGACAGCCCCAGAGTGCCCCACTCCAGCCAGGGCCAGGCCTTGACCTGGCTGGGCAGACCAAGCCCGCGCTGGGTGAAGAACGGGATCACCCGCCCGCCGATCAAACCCATCAGCGCGGCCACCAACCAGAGCGCCCCCTGCACACCCTGGCGCTGCCAGGCGTCATTGCCCGCGAGCGTGCCCAGCACCACGACCCCATCGGCCACTGCCAACAGCAGGAGCATCAGCACGACCGGGTAGTTGTTGCGCTGTCGCACCCGCCACAAGCGACGGCCGATTACCCAGGCCAGCAGGGGCAGGAAGACCAGTTGCAGGGGCGCCACTATTACCAGAGGCACACCGCCAAACCGGGCCAGTCGCGCCAGCAGCCATACCGCAAACAGGCCAGCCAGCGGGCGGCCGGCAAGGCCCGGCTGGCCTGTCCAGTTCTGCACGGCGGTGAGCAGGAAGCCGGCAATGATTGCCACGGCAAAACCGAAGGGCATCTCGTGGCGGTGCCAGGCGAGCCAGCCTCCGGTGGGCTGCCAATCCTGAAGTGCTCCGCTCAGCACGCCCAGCCAGGCCGCTACCGCGAGCAACGCGAAGGCACTGCCAGCCAGGAAGAAGGGCCGGAACCCGAGGCGCCAAAGCGGTGCAATGGCCAGTTCGCGGCGACGATCACGCAGTTGCATGGCAGGCCCCCCGATGCAGGCGTTGCAGAGCGGTGAGACGGATGACATAGCCGACCTTGATCAGCGAGGGCCCCAGGATGACCAGTCCATGGGCCAGCACCTGGGCTGGCAGCGCGAGGTAATGATCCAGCCCGTAGGCACCGACGACACCAACCAGCAGCAGCGCGAGGCCGGCAGCCAGCAGGCGGTGGGCCAGGCTCAACAAGGAGCAAGGGACAGGGCACATGGTGAACACCTCCAGTAAAGGCCCGGCACCGGGGTGCCGGGCGGCGGTTCAGGCATCCAGTTCGGCAGCCGGGCCGAAGAACTCGTAGTGACACTGCGCAGCCGGCACGCCCAACGCGGCTAGGTGTTTCTTGACCATGGCCATGAAGGGCTTGGGACCGAGGAAGTACGCCTCGACATCGCGGGAGGCGGGCAGCCACTGGGCGAGTTGGTCGCGGCTCAACAGGCCGATGGCATCGGCCCGGTCACCGGCGTTCGGTTCGCTGAGGCAGGTGTGGAGTCGCAGATTCGACGTGTGCGCGGCCAACTCTTCCAGCCAGGGGCGGAAAGCCTGCACGGAAGCATTGCGGGCGCAGTGGATGAAGTGGATCGGTCGACCGCTGCCGTGGGCGGCTTCGAGCATGGCGAGGGCGGGGGTGATACCGACGCCGGCACTGATCAGCACCAGAGGCTTGCGGCCGGGGCGCAGGATGAAGTCGCCGGCGGGGGCGAACAGTTCGAGGGCATCACCCTCCCCGACCCGATCGTGCAGGTGGTTGGATACCTTGCCATTCGGTTCACGCTTGACGCTGATGCGGTAGTCGCGACCGTTGGGGGCGGCGGACAGGGAGTAGTTGCGGCGTACCTCCTGCCCATCGATGTCCAGCCGCAGGCCGATGAACTGGCCGGGGATGAACGCCTGGACGGGGCCGCCATCGGCGGGAGCCAGGTAGAACGAGGTGATCTCCTCGCTCTCCACCACTTTCTGCCGCACCACGAAGCGACGCCCGCCCCGCCAACCGCCTTCGGATTCGGCATTGGCGGAATAGACCTCCTCCTCGGCAGCGATCAGGAGGCTGGAAAGCTGCTGGTAGGCGTCGGCCCAGGCGGCGATCACCTCGTCGGTAGCGATCTCCTCGCCCAGCACTTCACGGATCGCCCGCAGCAGGCAGGCGCCGACGATGGGGTAATGCTCGGGCAGGACCTGCAGGGCAACGTGCTTGGCGACGATGCGCCCGACCATCGGCCCGAGGACGTCGAGGCGATCGAGGTGGCGGGCGTACGTGATGATGCCGTTGGCCAGGGCGCGCGCCTGGTCGCCACTGGCCTGGTGGGCCTGGTTGAAGAGGACACGGACCTCGGGATACTCGGTCAGCATGATGCGGTAGAAGTGGGTAGTCAGCGCTTCGCCGCCGGTTTCCAACAGCGGGATGGTGGAAGTGACGATTGCACGGGCTTGGCTGGAGAGCATGGGAGTTTCCCTTGTGGTGTGATGGTTCACCTTGTCTATTCCAGTTTTCGTTCCAGAAAATTTTCCCTTTATATTCAGCTAGTTGCATTTATACGGGTTAATTTGACTACACTTGGCACCATGTCCTGACGACACGCCTGGAGTCATTATGACTGCGCCATCCTTGCTGCAAACCTTGCTTCCCCTGGTCAGCGACCTCTCCCGCGACCTGCCTGAACGCGAGCGCTATCGTCGCTTGCTGGAAGCCCTCCGCGAATTGCTGCCGTGCGATGCCACGGCACTTCTTCGCCTGGAGGATGAACACCTGGTGCCGCTGGCAGTGGATGGGCTGAGCCTCGATACCCTGGGCAGGCGCTTCCGCGTGGTCGATCACCCCCGTCTTGCGGCCTTGCTGGAACAGCGATCCCCTACGCACTTTCCTGCGGACTGCGACCTGCCCGATCCCTACGACGGGTTGGTGGAGGGCCATCACGCGCACCTGGAGGTGCATGATTGCCTGGGGTGCCCGCTCTACCTCGATGAGCGCCCATGGGGTTTGCTGACGCTGGATGCCCTGGACCCGTCGCGCTTTTCGCAGCAGGACCTGCAGACACTGGAGCAATTTGCCAGCCTGGCTTCCGCCACGGTGAAGGCTGCGGAGCGCATGCATGACTTGGAGCGTCGCGCACAGGACGAACGGCAGCGGGCGGATGCATACCGCCAGGCCGCCGGTGAGCCGGCGCCTCGTGAGCTGATCGGTCAGAGCGCTGCGCACAAGGCGCTGCTGGCGGAGATCGCAACGGTGGCGGACAGCGAGCTGACGGTACTGGTGACCGGGGAAACGGGGGTTGGCAAGGAGCTGGTGGCCCAGGCGATCCATGCCCGCTCGGCTCGGCACGGGATGCCGATGGTCAGCCTGAACTGCGCGGCGCTACCTGACACGCTGGTGGAGAGTGAGTTGTTCGGGCATGTGCGTGGTGCATTCTCCGGTGCGGTGAGTGATCGTCGAGGCAAGTTCGAGCTGGCCAACGGGGGGACGCTGTTCCTCGATGAAGTGGGCGAGCTGCCCATGGCCGTCCAGGCGAAGCTCCTGCGGGTGCTGCAGAGCGGGCAACTGCAGCGCGTCGGCTCGGATCGGGAGCATCGGGTGGATGTGCGGGTCATCGCAGCCACCAACCGGGAGCTGGCCGAGGAGGTCAGGCAAGGCCGTTTTCGCGCCGATCTGTACCACCGGCTGAGCGTGTATCCGTTGCTGGTCCCGCCATTGCGGGAGCGTGGACGGGATGTGCTGCTGCTGGCGGGCTTCTTCCTCGAACGCAACCGGGCCCAGCTCGGGCTCCGCAGCCTGCGCCTGGCGGCAGACGCACAGGCCGCCCTCCTCCGCTATGACTGGCCAGGGAACGTGCGGGAGCTGGAGCATCTGATCGGTCGGGCGGGGCTCAAGGCGCTGGCTGCCGTGCGCCCCCAGCGACCACGCATCCTGACGATCGACGCTTCCGACCTGGCGCTGCCAGCGCTCCAGGAAGGCGTGACTGCAACATCCAGTGCAATCGAAGCAGGTGCCGGCAAGGTCCGTGACCTGAGGGAAGCCGTCGATGATTACCAGCGACGCCTGATCGAGGCGGGACTGCAGCATCATCAGGGCAACTGGGCAGCTGCGGCACGCGACCTGGGGCTGGATCGCGCCAACCTTCTACGACTGGCGAAACGCCTGGGCCTTCGCTGAAGCCTGGGCTGGCGCCGGGCGGTACGAAAACACAGGTCACACCTGATACACTCGCGCCCCCGAAATCCCTTTCAGCCAGGGCGCAGCAGTTGGAAATCTTCAAGGAATTCATCTTCGAGGCAGCCCACCGCCTCCCCCACGTACCGGCAGGACACAAGTGCGGCCGTCTCCATGGTCATTCGTTCCGAGTCGCCCTCTATATCGAAGGGAACGTTGATCCCCATACCGGCTGGATTCGGGACTTCTCGGAGATCAAAGCGCTTTTCAGGCCCATCTACGAGCAACTGGACCACAACTACCTGAACGACATCCCCGGCCTGGAGAACCCCACCAGCGAGGTACTGGCCAAGTGGATCTGGCAGCAGGTCAAGCCGCTGATCCCGGAACTGAGCCGAGTCCGCATACACGAGACGTGCACAAGCGGGTGTGAATACCGGGGGGATTAAGTCACCACTGTGAAAGCCGCCAATAGGCGGCTTTTTTGTGTCTGCGCAGTAGCGAACGCCAGGAGGTGGGCGGTCGACGGATGGGAGCTGAACACCGACACGCAGCTTTGACGGGGTACCCTTCCACAGGGATAAACAAGACTCAGCGGAAAGCTCGCAGACTCGAATGATCTGGGGTCGCTCTTGCGCGATTTTCCCCCGCT